>NZ_DBHD01000009.1:2340-8224 GCF_002296025.1 Microbacterium sp. UBA837 | reverse complement strand
CTGCTGAAGATCGATCCGCTGTTCCAGGGCATCGCGCTGGGCGCCATCATCCTGCTCGCGGTTGGGTTCGACGCGTGGTCTCGGCTGCGGCGGCGATGAGGCCGCGGCAGCGTCAGCGTTTGGGGGCGAAGAAGAAGTAGATCAAGGGGCCGATACCGCCGAGAAGAATCACGAAGGCCCACAGGGGCTTCTTGCCGTTGATCTTGTTCTCGGGGCGGATATAGAGGTCCCAGAAAGCCAGTCCCGCCCAGGCGGCCCGGATGACGCCACCGACCAGTCCGCCGACGACTCCCGTGCCGGTCTTCCGCGCCGCGTGGCTTGGTGTCTTCATGGTCATGGCTTCCGCCTTTCGGGCCGCATCCGAATGCTCTCGTGCCATTGTGCAACGCCGACGCCGGGCACCGACAGGGCCTCGGTCGTGGGACTAGATGCCCTAGTGTGCGCGGTGGCGCCTGCCTACGCTCGGGGTGTCGCCCTGGGTGCGGCGCGGGAGGTCCGGATGAGGTATCTGCGCTGGATCTGGGCGTACCCGCTGGTCACGGCTACCGCGCTGGTGCTCCTCGCCGTCGGTGTGCTCGCGGCATCCGGAATGCCTGACGTTGCGCGGTGGGTCGCGACGATTTGGGTTGCGGGGATCATCGTCTGGACCCTCGTGGGCATGGTGCGCGACGTCCTGCGTGGCCACGTCGGGCTCGATGTTCTCGCTGTCACCGCGATGGTCGCGACCCTCGCGGTCGGGGAGTATCTGGCGGGGCTCGTGATCGTTCTGATGCTCGCCGGTGGTGCGGCGCTCGAGGATATCGCCGGCCGGCGTGCGCGGCGGGACCTTCGCGCGCTGCTGGACAGATCGCCGCGCACCGCGCACGTCGTGACCGGTGGCGAATCGGGCGCTGTCGAGAGTGTGAAGGACGTCCCCATCGATGAGGTCGCTGTGGGCGACATCCTGCTGGTGCGGCCGGCCGAGATCGTGCCGGTGGATGCCGTGCTGCTGAGCGCCGACGCGGAGTTCGACGAATCGTCGCTGACGGGTGAGAGTCTTCCCGTGCAGCGCACCGAAGGCGACGAGGTGTTCTCGGGGGCCATCAACGGATCTCGCGCCGTGCGGGTACGAGCGACACGACGCAGCGCCGACAGCCAGTACCAGCAGATCGTCGCGCTGGTGCATGCTGCCGAGAGTTCTCGGGCGCCGGTCGTTCGCTTGGCCGACCGGTTTGCCGTGCCGTTCACCGCCGTCTCGCTCGTGCTCGCGGGAACCGCCTGGGCGATCTCAGGAGACCCGGTCCGCTTTGCTGAAGTGCTGGTGCTGGCGACCCCCTGTCCGCTGCTGATCGCGGCACCCGTGGCGTTCCTCGCAGGCCTGTCGCGAGCGGCGAAGGCGGGGGTCATCATCAAGAGCGGCGCGGTCATCGAGCAGCTCGCGCGCGTGAGTTCGGCGGCCTTCGACAAGACCGGAACACTGACGTGGGGTCGTCCCGCTCTCGTCGCCGTCCGTCCCGCGGACGGATTCACCGCCGACGAGGTGTTGCAGTTCGCGGCCTCTGCTGAGCAGTACTCCACGCACGTGCTGGCAGAGAGCGTGCGCCGCGCCGCCCTCGACCGCGGGCTCGATCTGCTCCCTGCGTCTGACGCCTCGGAGGAGGCCACCAACGGTGTCACCGCATCGGTAGGGGGTCGGCCCGTCACCGTCGGCAAGCCCGCGTATGTCGCAGCGCTCACGGGAACGGCGCCCCGAGAGACCCTGGATGCCGGTCAGGCCGCGGCCTACGTTGCGATAGATCGACGGTTCGCGGGAACCATCGTCCTGGCCGATGATCCTCGGCCGGATGCGCCTGCGGTTGTTGCCTGGCTCCGAGAGACCGGCGTGAGCCGGGTTGCGATGTTCACCGGCGATGTCGGCGCTACCGCGCAGTCGGTTGCGACGGCGGTGGGGATTGACGAGGTGCACGCCGAGCTGCTGCCGGGCGACAAGGTGGAGCTTGCCGCCGGTCTGCAACCTCGGCCGATGATGATGGTCGGCGACGGGGTGAATGATGCCCCGGTGCTGGCGGCATCCGACATCGGTGTCGCGATGGGTGCGCGCGGGGCGACGGCCGCGGGGGATGCGGCGGATGTCGTCATCCTGGTGGATGCCCTTGCTCCGGTTGCCGACGCCGTCGCGATCGCCCGCCACACCCTGCGCGTCGCGCTGACCGCGATCGGCGTGGGGATTGGGCTGAGCATTGCCCTGATGATCGTGGCTATGACGGGCGTCATCCCCGCCGTCGCGGGCGCCCTCATTCAGGAGCTCGTCGACGTCGCGACGATCCTGTACGCGCTACGGGCGCTCGGGGCGCCCCGCAGCGCCCAGCGACCCGTGGTTTCGCCAGCGGGATGACAGAGCTCGCCGCACCGCTGTGGATAACTCCCGCGGCGCGGCGCGCGGCCTTGTCAGGATGCACGGGTGACCCTCACCTCGCCCGCCGACCCGACAGTTTCGGTGGTCGCGCGTGTACGCGAGTCGCTGCGGGCGGCACAGATCGACCCGCAGCGCGATCCGGATCGGGCGAGCCAGATCGCCAGGTCCGAAGTGCGTCGGCACAACGATTTCGCGCTGGCCCGCGGCGAGCGGACCCTCGATGACGAAGCGCACCACGTGCGCGACATCCTGGCCCAGCTCTCGGGATTCGGTCCGCTGCAGGCGTACCTCGACGACCCCGAGGTCGAGGAACTCTGGATCAATGCTCCGGACCGGATCTTCGTGGCGCGTGCCGGAGTCGCGTCCCGGGTCCCGCTCGCGCTGACCGACACGGCGGTACGAGACCTCGTCGAACGGATGCTGCACGCGACCGGCCGCCGCGTCGATCTCAGCCAGCCTTTCGTCGACGCCTCTCTTCCCGACGGGAGTCGCTTGCACGTCGTGATCCCCGACATCACACGGCGGCACTGGGTCGTGAACATCCGCAAGTTCCTGCCGCGCTACCGGACGCTCGACGACCTCGTTGTGGCGGGCAGCGTGACGGCGGCGGATGCCGACCTGCTGGCGATCGCGATGCGGGAGGGGCGCAGCATCCTGGTCTCGGGTGCCACCCATGCCGGTAAGACGACCTTGCTCGCGGCGCTGATCGCTGCGTGCGCGCCCTCGCAGCGCATCGTCACGGTGGAGGAGACGTTCGAACTTGCCGTCGACGCGCCGGACCTCGTCGCACTCCAGGGGCGTCAGCCGAGCCTCGAAGGGGGAGGGGAGGTGACGCTGCGCCGCCTGGTGAAGGAGGCACTCCGGATGCGGCCAGATCGGCTGGTCATCGGGGAGGTTCGAGACGCCGAGGCGCTCGATCTCGTCCTGGCCCTCAACACCGGAGTTCCGGGTGCCGCGACAATCCATGCGAACTCGGCAGCTGATGCACTCCGGAAGCTCTGCTCCCTCCCGCTCCTGGCTGGTCGCAACATCGACAGCGGCTTCGTGGTGCCGGCGGTCGCGGCATCCGTCGACCTCGTCGTCCACTGTCAGCGGGACGCGACCGGACGGCGGCGCGTGACCGAGATCGTCGAACCCACAGGGCTTGAGGATGGCGTCATCCGTACTCGCCCCGCGCCCCGACAGGAACGGCAACCACTGATGCGGAGCAGGGGCCGATGATCCTGCTGGTGGGCGCAATGCTCGGCGCGGGGGTGTTGCTGGTCCTTTCGCCGTGGCTGTGGCCAGCCCGGCCCGCCACCGCCGCACCCGCCGAGCCCTCGGTGCTGACCCGACTGATCGGTGAAGCCGGCTTCGCGGAGCGGGCGAGACCTCGCACGGTACTGGCCTCTGCTGTCCTGGTTGGGGCGATTGCCGCCGCACTCGTGTGGCTGGTCTTTCCCACGCTGCCGCTGTGGCTTCTCGCGGGTGTCGTCGGCGCATACGCCCCCGTCGCCTGGTTGCAGTCCCGGGCGCGTCGACGAGCCAAAGAGCGTCGCGGTCTGTGGCCTGACGTGTGCGACCTGCTCGTGTCATCGGTTCGAGCCGGGATGTCGCTCGCTGACGCTGTCGCGAGCCTCGCGGTGTCGGGCCCAGAGCGGCTTCGACCCGACTTCGTCAGGTTCGCCCGTGATGTCTCGGCCTCCGGGCATCTGGATGCCGCGCTCGCCGGTCTGAAGGCTCGGCTTGCCGATCCGATCGCTGACCGGATCGTCGAAACCTTGCGCATGGCGCGCGAGGTCGGCGGTACCGAGCTCGTGCCGACCCTGCGCGCACTCGGTGCGTCGGTTCGCGCGGATGCGACACTGCGCGCCGAGGTCGAGGCGCGCCAGTCGTGGATTCGCGCCGCGGCGGTTCTCGGAGCCGTTGCTCCGTGGGTGATTCTCGGACTTCTCGCGCTTCGCCCCGAGGCTGCTGCCGCGTACGGATCGCCCCAGGGGATCGGGCTGATTCTGGGCGGCGCTGTCGTCACGGTTGTCGCGTTTCGGCTCATGCTTCGTGTGGGAAGGCTCGCGGAGCCGCGGAGGTGGTTCGCGTGAATCCCACCGACATCGCGCTTGCCGTGATTCTTGGCGGCGGCCTCGCCGGAGGAATGCTGCTCGTCTTCTCGGCGTCGCCGCGCTGGCGCGCCCGCGGGCTGACCGCTCGTCTCGCGCCGTACCTGCGCGATGTCACCGACGGTGACCCCGGCGTCGCGTTCAGCGCGATCACCGTGCCTGTCCTGAACACCGCAGCCCCGGCGTGGGGTGCTGCGGTGAACCGACTCTCGGACATCAGTTCTTCCTGGCGGCGCTCGCGCGCGCTTGTCTGGGCCCTGCTCGGAGCCGGTACGGGAGCCGCCCTGGCGACAATCGTCGCCCTGACGCACGGCCCACAGCCGGCTCTGCTGGCGGTGCCTCTGGCCGGTGGGGCGGCCGCGGTGGTGGCGGAGCAGTCGGCGCGCCGCGCCACCGAGCGCGCCCGCTCCCGGCGCCTGCACGAGGAGCTTCCCGTCGTCCTCGAGTTCCTCGCGCTCTGCCTGTCTGCGGGTGAGGGCCTGCTCGATGCGCTGCGGCGCATCGGCAGCCGGGGGACCGGAGAGCTTGCCGTCGGCATCCGTGAAGTTGTTGTCGAGGTCGGAACGGGGGCGGTTTTAACGGACGCCCTCCTCGCGTTCGCTCGACGGGAAGACAGCCCAGCCTTGTCGCGCGCGGTCGATCAGCTTGTCGCCGCGATCGACCGCGGCACACCACTCGCGGACGTGCTCCACGCCCACGCAGCCGATGCGCGCTCGGGGGAGCAGCGCGAGCTCATTGAGCAGGCGGGTCGCAAAGAGATCGCGATGCTCGTGCCGCTCGTCTTCTTGATCCTGCCGGTGAGTGTGCTGTTCGCGATCTTCCCCGGCGTCGTGATGCTCGACCTCGGATGAGTGCCCACCAACAGAGAAGACCGAACCGAAGGAGATGATGATGAGACGGATGCTGGACCGCCTGCGTGAAGCGCTCGCGCCGCGCGCGGGGACCGACGTGGAGGATGTCGGCGTGGCAGCCGCGCTGCGTGAAGACCGTGGTGACGTACCCGGCTGGGTGCTGATCACGCTCATGACCGCGGGGCTGGTCGTGTTGATTTGGGCGCTCGCAGGGCCCGCGCTGTCGGGTCTGTTCGAGCAGGCGATCTCGCGCGTGTCGGGCTTCTGAGGCGGTTGGCTGTGAGCGATCGTGGCTTCTGGGACGACGACCGGGGCTCGGCTCCCGTCGAGTTCGTCATGGTTGCCGCGCTGCTCACGGCCCTCACCCTCGGTGTGATTCAGCTCGGCATCGTGACCTACGTGAGAAACGTCGTGCATGACGCTGCAGTCGAAGGGGCGTACTACGGTGCGCTCGCCGATACATCGACCGGCTCAGCCGTCGATCGCACACGCGAGGTGATTACGCGGGCGATCGGAGCTGAGTACGGCTCGGATGTCGGCAC
>NZ_DBHD01000009.1:0-1963 GCF_002296025.1 Microbacterium sp. UBA837 | reverse complement strand
GGGATCCCGCTCGTCGGCCTGTGGCCGAGCGGACTGCAGACGGAGGTGACAGCTCATGCTCCGCTGGAGTCGTTCGATCGCTGACCGGTTGCGTTCGCGACTGGCTCGGATTCTCCGCGAGGACGACGGCTCTGCTTCCCTCGAGTTCCTCACGGTCGGACTCCTGATGCTCGTTCCGCTTATCTATGTCGTCGTCGCGCTCGGGCAGATTCAGCATCAGGCGCTCGGTGCCGAAGCCGCAGCCCGCCACGTTGCCCGGGCGATTTCGCTGTCGTCGGATGCGGCATCCGCTGGCTCGAGCGCGTTCGAGGTGCTGTCGGCGGTGATGGCGGAGTACGACCTGGATGCCTCCATCACGTCCCTGTCGATTTCGTGTGTCCCGGCGTCGGCATCTTGCCCGACAGCGGGGTCGACCGTTCGGGTCTCGGTCGCGACGCGCGTCTCGCTGCCCCTCGCGCCGCCGGTTCTCGGTCTCGATCAGATCGCGAGCGTTCCGGTCGAGGCCAGTGCGGTGCAGCGGATGTCGCGATTCTGGAGCGGCGGATGAGGGCGGTAGGGAGGCGGCTTCGTGATTCGGTGCATGCCGCGGGTGACGAGGACGGCAGCATTCTGCCGCTCGTGCTGGGGTACGCGATGCTCGCGCTCGTGCTGATCCTCGTGACTGTCGATGCGACGAGCCTGTACCTCGCGCAGAAGCGACTCGACAGCGTCGCGGATGCTGCAGCGCTCGCCGGAGCTGACGGGTTCACGCTCACGATCGCCGGTGGTTCGCCGCGCGCCGAGCTCTCGTCGGGCGATGTGTACGCGCAGGCGAGTGCGCTGCTGGCACAGTCGGATGCCGACGCGAGTCTGGTCTCGGCATCCACGCCCGACGGGGTGTCGGCTCGGGTGACGGTTGCGGGGCAGTGGCATCCCCCGGTCTTCAGTCTCTTCGTGCCCGCCGGGGTCTCGCTCCAAGCCACCGCGACCAGCCGCAATGCACTGCACTGAAGGAGTCTGGCGAGGGCAAGAGAAGCGGCTCACTGCGAATCGTTCACCTCGAGGACGATTCGCCCGTCGGTTCCGATGACTCCGGGTCCCTTGTCGGGAGTCGGCGCGGGCGCAGGGATGATCTTGTGAGCGCGAGGGCTTCTTCGTCGAACGGATCGAACCGAGCGGTGCGAGCGCGGCGCTTGATGTCGCATGGCGCACGCGGAAGCTATGAGCGACCCGGGCCGTGCCGGCAGAGTCACTCATCGGTTGGCAGGTTGGTGGGGCAGCAGCCGCCTGCGAGCAGCACCACGATCCGTCTTGTTCGCCGACGTGATCGGCTGATCGTGGAGTGAAAATCCGTTCCGGCGCCGAGAATTCAGTCAGGCGACCTATTCGGCGGCGCCGGAACGGATTCTCATCATTGCGGGCTACGGAGTTGTGAGGCTGGATTCCTCATTCGTAGCTGCGGATCGCGTTCAGCCCTGGAAGCCGATGGGTCAGCGGATGCCGAAACGGTCGCGGACCATGCCGTCGAAGTGGAGGGAGGGGACCAGGCCGCTCATGCCGCAGCCCTGCTCGCGAGGGACCGGCGGATCAGCTTGTCGACTTCGACCACGATCGGAGGGATGAGGGCAAGGCCGATCGCGAGCCACCATTGCGCGGCATCCAGCGGCGTGGTCATGAGTAGCGCGTTCATGAAGTCCAGCTCGACTGAAAGCACTGTGAGCACGATCGGGATCCACATCCACTTCAGGGCGTTGCTGATCGGTGCGGCAAGGCCCGACCCGGGGTCGCGACGCATCGCGAAGCCGGCGAGCACCGACCCGAGGCTCAGGACGACGAACGTCATCGTGACGGGGACCGACGGCTCGGTCTGGCTCGGCGTGCCGGGGGAGAGGAGCATCGCCGCCAGGGCCACCCCGAAGATGGCGACGCCGTAGAGCAGCCACTGGCCGATCGACCGGGCGTTCGCGAGCGGCACCTTCGTGTC
>NZ_DBHD01000143.1:0-13122 GCF_002296025.1 Microbacterium sp. UBA837 | reverse complement strand
CACGGATGCCGCGGCATCCGACATCGCGGACTGCTCGTGCCGCGACGCGTTAGCCTCGGCGCCCTCGCCGCTCGGACGTTCGCCGATGCGGGGATGGTGGGCGAGTGCGGCATCCAGCTCGGGCCGGCCCCATGAGCGCGCGAGGCGGTCGGCGGTGGCCTCGAGCTCGTCGACGGAGGCGAACGGGCGTGTGCCGGCCACGGCCTCGGCCCAGGCCGGGACGCGAGCCCACACCGAGACGACCTCGATCGCTTCGGCCTCGGGCAGGTCATTGAAGTGCGTCAGCTCCATGCGGCCACCGTAACGCGCTAGACGCGCGACGGCGGCAGACGTGATCCGAAATGTTGGTACAGGTAACATGCGAGAAATGCGCGGATCATACGGTGACGGCATGTCGTCCCCGGCCCTCGCCCTCGCGTCACGCCGGGTGTTCCTTGACGGCGGCTTCTCGGCCGCGACAGTCCTCGTTCGTGACGGCCTCATCGCGGGGATCGCTCCGTTCGACCCGGATGCCGCGCTCGTCCTCTCTGACGACGAAGTGCTTCTCCCGGGACTCGTCGACTCGCATGTGCACCTGAACGAACCGGGACGCACCGACTGGGAGGGGTTCGAAACCGGCACGGCTGCAGCAGCGGCGGGCGGCATCACGACGGTGGTTGACATGCCGCTGAACTCGCTGCCCGTCACCACGACCGTCGAGGCGCTCGCCGCTAAACGCGCAGCGACAGCCGGCAAGCTCGCCGTCGACGTCGCGTACTGGGGTGGCGCCGTGCCCGAGAACCTCGGGTCGCTGCATCCCCTGTTCGCGGCTGGGGTGGTCGGGGTGAAGTGCTTCCTCTCGCCCTCGGGGATCGACGAGTTCGGGCACCTGGATGCCGCGGACTTGGAGTCCGCGCTGACCGAGCTTGCCGCCTTCGACGGGTTGCTCATCGCTCACGCCGAAGACCCCGCCCACCTGCACGATGACCCGGCTATCGGCAGCAGCTATGCACGATTCCTCGCGAGCCGCCCGCCGATCAGCGAAGAGTCGGCGATCGCCGCTGTCGCCGCTGCCGCCGGCCGCACCGGCGCGCGCGCCCACATCGTGCACGTCTCCGATGGGCATGCGCTCGATGTCATCCGTGAGGCCAAGGCTGCCGGCATCCGGCTCACGGCCGAGACCTGCCCGCACTATCTGACTCTGCGTGCCGAGGACCTTCCCGACGGATCGGGCACCGTGAAGTGCTGCCCGCCCGTGCGTGACGGCCACAACCAGGACCTCCTCTGGGAGGGCCTGCTCGACGGAACGATCGATGCCGTCGTCAGCGATCACTCGCCCGCGACTCGGGATCTGAAGGAGCGCGAGGACGGTGACCTCGGCCTCGCGTGGGGCGGGATCTCCGGAGTGCAAACCGGGCTCCGGGCGGTATGGACCGAAGCATCCCGCCGCGGCATCCCGCTCGAGACCGTGATTCCGTGGTTCACGACCGGGCCTGCTGCGATCGCCGGCATCCGCAGCCGCGGCGTGATTCGGAAGGGTGCTCCCGCGCACCTGGCTGCGTTCGCGCCGGATGCGGCATCCGTCGTTCGCGCCGCCGACCTCGAATACCGCAACAAGCTCTCGCCCTGGGACGGTGCGCTGCTGCGCGGCTCCGTGCGCGCAACCTGGGTCAACGGGGAGACGGCGTACACTGCGAACCGGGGGATCACGGGCCGTCACGGGCGTGAGATCCTGGCCACCGATCCCGCTTCGGACGAAGGAGCCCGATGACCAGCTTTCCCTTCCCGATCCTCCAGCCCGGTATCGGCGAGATCGCCGGTGACCATTACCTGCGCTCCACACCCGACACCGTGATGTGGGGGCGCCTGCCGTGCGTCACCGACACAGCGGTGCTCGAGGTCGCATCCGGCGAGACGGTGACGATCGACACGGTCAGCCACGAGGGCATCCTTGACGATCACGGCACCGACCCGGTTGCGTACTTCGGCAGTCACGGCATTCCCCGCGAGGCGGTGCTCGACGACGCCGTCGAGGTGGCCTCGGCGCTGTCTCGAAACCCCGACACCGATGGCCCGCATGTCGTGACCGGACCCATTCGGGTGACGGATGCCGAACCCGGAGACCTCCTCAAGATCACCGTGGTCAGCCTCGCACCCCGCGTGCCGTACGGCGTGATCTCGAACCGTCACGGCAAGGGAGCCCTGATCGGCGAACTGCCGCGCGGCGCGCACAACGTCAGCGTCTTCACTCCCGTCGAGGCGCGGCCCGAGGGCCTCGTGGGCGTGCTGCCGGTGACCGAGGGCGGCGAGGGTCGAATCGAGTTCCCGCTTGCACCCTTCCTCGGGATCATGGGGGTCGCGGTCTCCGACGACGAGCGCCCGCACTCGGTTCCCCCTGGGCCGCACGGCGGCAACATCGACATCAAGCTACTGACGGAGGGGTCGGTGCTCTACCTGCCGGTGCAGGTTGCCGGCGCTCTCGCGTACGTCGGTGACCCGCACTTCGCGCAGGGTGACGGTGAGGTCGCGCTCACGGCGCTCGAGGCATCCCTTCGCGCGACGCTGCAGTTCGAGGTCGTCCCACGTGAGGTCGCGCTCGCCGAGTTCGGAGAGCTCGCGGGTCCCCTCGTGCGCACCGACGAATACCTCGTTCCCACGGGCATGGATGTCGACCTCAACGTCGCGATGCGCAACGCCGTCCGTGCTGCGGTGAGTCTTATCGAGGCGCGATGGGGGCTCGACGAACACCTCGCCTACGCCTACCTGTCGGCGGCCACCGACTTCGACATCTCGCAGGTTGTGGACGTCGTGTGCGGCGTGCACGCGCGCATCCGTGAGGCCGACTTCGCGAAGGTGGACCGTGACTGACGCGACCCTGCCGCCGAGCGGCTTTCCCGACGACATCCCCGACGACCTGTTCACGGCGTTCGACGCGTACGAGCGCGCGATCCTCGCGAATGATCTGGATGCGCTGGATGCCGCGTTCGCGCCGGGTTCGGAGACGATCCGTGCGGATGGTGCCGGGTTGCTCGTCGGCCACGACGCCATCAGTGCGTTCCGCGTCACCCGTGGCGGCGTTGCGCCGCGCACGATCGAGCGCCTGGAGTACCGACCGCTCGGGCCTGACATCGCGCTGCTGGTCGCCGAGTCACGCTTCCACGGCGGCGGACGCGGCATCCAGACCCAGGTGTGGCAGCGCATCGATGGACAGTGGCTGATCACGGCGGCACACGTCACGCCCCGCACCCCGGCGTTCGACCGGTCGATCTGGCGTAGCGTCGGCGACCCGCTCTGGCAGGGCGCGTGGGAGGGGCCGCTCGCCGGCCTCACCGTGGCGGTGAAGGACCTGTTCGCCCTGACCGGCTTCCGCATCGGCGCCGGAAACCCCACCTACCTGCGCGAGGCGCGGGCAGAGAAGACCACGGCGCCTGCGCTTGCCGACCTGATCCGAGCCGGCGCGTCCGTGCGGGGTCTCGCGCGCACCGACGAGTTCGCGTACTCGATCGCCGGCGACAATGCCCACTACGGCACACCGCCGAACGCCGCCCTCCCCGGGGCGCTTCCGGGTGGCTCATCCAGCGGAGCGGCGAGCGCCGTCGCGCTGGGTCAAGCGGATGTCGGACTTGCCACCGACACCGCCGGATCGATTCGGGTGCCCGCCTCGTACCAGGGCCTCTGGGGGCTCCGCACGACCCACGGTCTCGTGCCGCGGCAGGGCGTTTTGCCCCTCGCGCAGAGCTTCGACACCGTCGGGTGGCTGACCCGCGACGGCGCGACTCTGCAGCGTGTGGCGGAGTGGTGCCTGAGCTACGACGGGTCTGATTCCACCGAGAGTGTCTACGGCGAGTCCGGGGATGACCTGCCGTGGCGCTTCCTCGTGCCCGATGAGGTCGTGGATGCCGCCGACGCGGCGACCCGCGAGGTCTTCGATTCGCTCGTGGCTCGGCTCGCGGCATCCGATGACCCGCCGCGACTCGGCCGGATCGAGATCGGCGACCTCGACGAGTACGTTGCGCCCTTCCGGACGGTGCAAGGCGCCGAGGCGTGGCGCAACAACGGGGAGTGGCTGCGCGAGCATCCCGGCGCGGTCGGGCCCGCCGTTGCCGAGCGCTTCCGGCTTGCGGCCTCGGTCTCGCCCGCGGCGGAAGCCGACGCTCGCGGGGCGCTCGCCCCGCTGCGCGAGAACCTGCACCACCTCGTGCGCGACGCCGTGCTGCTGCTGCCCACCGCTCCGGGACCGGCGCCGTCGCGCACGGCGGATCCCGGCGAGATCGACGCCACCCGCCTGGCCACCCTGCGGATGACGACCCCCGCCGCCGTCGCTGGTCTTCCCGCCATCTCGATTCCGCTGCTCACGGTGCGCTCGCCCCTGGGTGCGGCGCCCGTCGGAGTGTGCCTTGTCTCGCGGGCTGGCACCGACATTGCGCTCGTACGCCTGGCCAGGCGCCTGGCGGCACTCGTCTCGACCGATCTCTCGGGAAGGACCCCCTGACATGACCGACGCACCTGCATCCAGCATCCCCGGCCCGATCGACCCGCCCCGTCGACTCCTCATGGGCCCGGGGCCGGTCGATGCCTACCCCGGCGTCCTGCGGGCCATGTCGGCGCCGTTGGTCGGGCAGTACGACCCGTTCATGACCGCGACCATGACCGAGACGCAGGAGCTGTACCGCGGGGTCTGGGGTACGGGCAACGACGCGACGCTCCTGATCGACGGCACCTCGCGGGCGGGGATCGAGGCCGCGATCCTCTCGCTGATCCGTCCCGGCGATCGCGTCCTCGTGCCGATCTTCGGCCGGTTCGGCCATCTGCTGGCCGAGATCGCCGAGCGAGCGATGGCCGAGGTGCACACGATCGAGACGGTCTGGGGGCAGGTGTTCACGCCCTTCGCGATCGAAGAGGCCATCGTCCGCGTCAAGCCGACCCTGCTGGCTCTTGTGCAGGGCGACACGTCGACGACGATGCTGCAGCCCCTCGACGAGATCGGCGAGATCTGCGCCCGCCACGGCGTGCTGTTCTACTCCGACGCGACGGCGTCGCTCGGCGGCAATCCGTTCGAGGCCGACTCCTGGGGGTTGGATGCCGCGACCGCGGGGCTGCAGAAGTGCCTGGGTGGACCATCGGGCTCCGCGCCGATCACCCTCAGCGACCGCGCCGTCGACGTGATCTCCTCGCGCAAGAAGATCGAGGCCGGCATCCGGGAACCCGGCGACCCCTCGTCGCCCGATTTCGTGCGCTCCAACTACTTCGATCTCGGCATGATCTTGGACTACTGGGGTCCGCGGCGCCTGAACCACCACACCGAGGCGACCTCGATGCTCTACGCCGCTCGCGAGTGCGCGCGCCTGCTGCTGCTCGAGGGCCGGGATGCCGTCATCGCGCGCCACCGCCGGGTGGGGGCGGCGATGCTCGCCGGTGTCGAGGCGATGGGACTGCGCGTCTTCGGCGACGTGTCGCACAAGATGAGCAACATCGTCGCGGTCTACATCCCCGAGGGCGTGCCGGGCGATGCCGCTCGCGCCGCGATGCTCGAGGACTTCGGGATCGAGATCGGCACTTCGTTCGGGCCGCTGCACGGCAAGGTCTGGCGGATCGGCACGATGGGCTACAACGCGCGTCCGGATGCCGTGCTGCAGACCCTCGTCGCGCTCGAGGCAGTGCTCCGCCGATTCGGCGCGGCAGTGCCTGCCGGTGCCGGTGCGGATGCCGCATCCGACGCTCTGGCGGTCGGCTGACCCATGCCTTTGCTCGAAGCATCCCCCGACCGCATCGCGGCCGCCGCCCGTCGGGTGATGGCCCGCTGCGACGAACTCGCGCGGGTGAGCGCTCAGTCGGGGGCGATCGAGCGTGTGTATCTCTCACCCGAGCACGCCCGGGTCAATCGGCTCGCTGCCGAATGGATGCGTGAGGTGGGCCTGCGAACCTGGCAGGACGCCGCGGGAAACCAGCTCGGACGCATCGAGCGCAGCGCCGATCCTGACCCCGCGGCGCCGGCGCTCATGATCGGTTCGCACCTGGACACCGTCAAGGATGCGGGGCGTTTCGACGGCATCATCGGCGCGCTCATGGCCCTCGAAGTGGTTCGCCTGTTGCGCCAGGAGAGTGACGGGGTCTCGCGGGTGCCTCTGCCGTTCGCCGTCGAGGTCGCTGCCTTCTCGGATGAAGAGGGCACGCGGTTCGGCAAGGCGCTGCTCGGATCCTCTGCCGTTGCCGGCACCTGGAACGACGCCTGGTGGACGCTCGCCGACGAGGACGGCGTGACCCTGCGGCAGGCGTTCCTCGAGTTCGGACTCGACCCGGGACGGATCGGCGAAGCCGCGCGGCGACCCGATCACCTCGTCGCCTATCTCGAGGCGCACATCGAACAGGGCCCCGAACTCGATCGTGCGGGCGAGCCCCTCGCCGTCGTGTCGTCGATCGCCAGCGCTCGCCGCTTCCAGCTCACGGTCGAGGGCGAAGCCCGCCACGCCGGCGGCACTCCCTACGACATGCGCCGGGATGCGCTGCTCGGCGCGAGCGAGGCGGCCCTCGCTGTGGAACGCATCTGCCGCAGCGAGCACCACATCATCGGCACCGTCGGCCAGCTCGAGGCGTTCCCCGGCGCAGTCAACGTCGTTCCCGGCGAGGCTCACCTGAGCGTCGACCTGCGCGGTGAGCTGGATGGCGAACGCGACCGCGTCTGGGACGAGATCAGCCGAGAACTCGACGACATCATGGGCCGCCGGGGGCTCCGCTGGCAGGCGCGCGAAGTGCACAACGCGCCGGCAGTGCGGTGCGGGCTGCTGCTGCAGGACGTCGTGCGCGAGGGCATCGTGCACGCGGCCCCGCGCCGCAGCGACGAGCCGCCTGTCATCTTCAGTCGCGCAGGCCACGACGCCATGGCGATCGGCTCGATCACGGATGTCGGGATGCTGTTCCTGCGGAACCCCGACGGCGTGAGTCACCACCCCGACGAAGCGGTTTCGGCCGCAGACGTTGCCCTCGGCATCCGTGCCCTCACCGAATCCGTGCTCCAGCTGGCAGCCGACCGTCTCTGACGTGCGGAGCATTACGTTCGGTCGCGCCTTGTTGTGGGTCCCATGAGCATGCACCCGCACATCGGCGCGACTGAACTTCGTCGGGCGGTCGTTGGGGTGGTGTCCCCTGGTTCGGTCGCGCCTCGTTGCGGGTCTATCGGGTGTCACCCCGCATTTCGGCGCGACTGAAGCTGGGCCAGCATTTTCGGTCGCGCCTTCGTGCGGGTCACGTGAGCGTGCACCCGCATTTCGGTGCGACTGAAGCGAAGGTCACCACGCTTCTTGTTTCTCCTCGCCGCACGAGACCTGGGCAGACTCTTCGTTCGGTCGCGCCTTGTTGTGGGTCCCGTCGGTGCAACCTCGCACATCGGCGCGACTGAATTTCGTGGCGAGGTCGTTGGGGTGGTTGCCCCACAGTTCGGTCGCGCCTTGTTGTGGGTAGCTCCGGTGTCATCTGCATTTGGGCGCGACCGAAGAAGCGCGATTGAGTAGACCAGTCATCGGGCAGCGTCGATGGCGCGACGGATGCGGGCCACGAGAAGCTCGGGTGTTCCGAATAGGTCTGACTGTGTCACTCGCATGACGCGCCAGCCGAGTTCGATCAAGCGCTCCATCCGCGCAATGTCCTTTGCCCACTGCACGGGGTCGGTGAGGTGGTGCTCGCCCTCGTACTCCAGCGCAAGCCGGATGCGGGGAAGCGCGAAGTCGACCTGCGCGATCCACACACCTCCGTCCAATACATCGAAGTTCGGCAAGAACCCACCGAGGCCAGCCCGACCGAGCAGAAGACGCATCAGGGTCTCCGGACGCGACCGCGATCGGGGGTGAGCCAGGGGCAAGGCGTTACGAAGAACATCGCCGCCGATCCGCCGACCAGCGTCAGCGGCGGCCTCGAGTTCCGCGAGCCCGGCAAGCGGCGGCGGATCGTCCGGATGCATCTGCTCGCGAATGATCGCGTCCGCCGCGACGACGGCATCATCGACCCACTGGTAGTGGGAAGACAGCATCGCCCAGGTCGACGCCGGTGATGACACGGCGACTCCCAGCACCGGATGCTGCACCAGCTCGCACATCCACGGTCGCAGTGCGTGCCCGCGCACGCCTCGTCCGGCCGGTGCGCGACGCGGCCAGATCACTGAGACGTCAAGAACTCCCGCGCGCAGCATCCGTCGCGGAAGCGGCACGCCCCAGGCGACCGCGGCGGAGATATGACTGAAGAACTCGTGCTCGGTCATCCGCTGCGCGTAGGCGTCCAGCGACTCGAGCAGAAGCGACTCGCCACGGTCGGGGCTGTCGGCGGGGGGCTCGAGGCGCTGCCGCCGAACCGCGCGGAACGGCATCTCAAGGTCGGATGCCCGAAGCCGAGACGACGTCACACCACGTTCGCGGGCGCGCTGGACGGAGAACGTTCGTCCGAGGTCTGCGGGAAGCTCTCGGGGCTGCACTCCTCCACCGTGAACGCGCGGCGCTTGCCGAGCGGACGCTGGGACAGAACCGGGGACAACTGCCCGTCGGCGCCAGCGGGGGAGGAGCCGCCGGCCGCGACATCCGTCACGATGCTCGCGGGGTTGGATCCGGTCACCCTTTCGTTCGGTCGCGCCATATTGCGGGTTCTGGGGAAGGGCACTCGCAACAAGGCGCGACTGAACTGAGCTGCACGCACGAGAAGGTGCGACCCTGTCCGGTTCGGTCGCGCCGTGAGGTCGGACTTGGCACACAGCACCCGCAATATGACGCGACTGAACAGAGAGGGCTGGCGGATCGAGGTCCAAAGCGCGCGGGAGCCCCTGGCGTAGCAGCAGCGAAACATGGGAGCGGTAGCGTTGCGAGACCCTCGCACCACCGGAGAACTTATGGCATCCCTGCTCGTTATCAACGCTCGTCTTATTACGGTCGCCGCCGGCGCCGACGACCTCGGCTACCTCGATGAGGGCTGGATGCTGGTCGAAGACGGCATCATCGCCGCGACCGGAGCAGGTCAGCCTCCCGCGGGTACGACCGCCGACGAGGTCCTCGATGTCGACGGGGCCTTCGCCGCCCCGGGGTTCGTCTCCAGTCACTCGCACCTGTTCACGTCGGGTCTTCGAGGTCTCGGTGTCAGCGAGACCCTCTACGGCTGGTGCGACTCGATGCTGGGGTTCGCCTCCCACATGACCCCCGAGGACATGTACTGGTCGACCCTCCACGGCTCGCTCGACTTCCTGGCCAACGGCGTCACGACCGCCTACAACTTCACGGACCCGCTACAGGCCTGGGAATCGATGGTCGACGGTGCGCGCGTCGGCGATGCACCGCTGCGCTCGCTCGAGTACCACACGCGCCAGGCGGACGGATGCCTCGACGCCGGCATCCGGTTCGTCGATGCGATCGGCATGGACGTGTCCTCGGGCACGGACGACGAGATCTTCGCCCGTTTCGCCGCCGAGGCCGCCCACACCCGGGGGATGGACCCCGATCTGGCCCTCGGCGTCTCGATCATGGGTCAGGTGCAGTGGTCGCCGCGTCCCGAGGCGGCCGAGCTCGAGGTCGAGGCGATGCGCCGGTTCGGCGTGACGAACCAGGCCCACTTCCTGGAGTCGCCGGAGGCGGTGCCGCTGCAGCAGTCGAAGTTCGCGATGTATCGGGATGCGGGCGCCCTCGGGCCCGACATGATGTTCGGTCACTTCATCCAGACCACGTCGGAGATCATCGCGCAGACCGCCGAGGGCGGTGCCTCGATGTCGTGGCAGCCGGCGTCCAACGGACGCCTCGCGTCGGGCGTCGCACTCGTTCCCGAGATGCTCGAGCTCGGCATCCGTGTCGGGATGGGCCTCGACGACCAGGCCTGCACCGACCTCGCCGACCCGTGGGGCAACATGCGTGCGGGGATCTTCATGCAGCGCGCCCGCACCAAGGACCCGCTCTCGATGACGCCCGAGACGGTGCTGCGCCTGCACACCCTCGGTGGCGCCGAGATCTTGGGCGTCGCCGACCGCGTCGGCAGCCTCGAGGTCGGCAAGTTCGCCGACTTCGTCGTCGTCGACCCACGGATGCCGGATGTCGGCCCACTCTGGCACCCGGTGCGCACCTACGTGCTGTCGATGAGCCTGCGGAACCTGAAGCAGGTCTACGTCGGCGGGGTGCTCGCGAGCGAGAACGGCGTCTCGACCAACCCACTGGCTGCCGAGGCGTCAGCCCGCGTGCACACCGACCTGCCGGCGCGCGCAGCGCAGTTCGGCCACCCGCGCTGAGTCACGCGCGCTGGGCCGACGCACAGGGGACGCACATCGTCGCCGTCGGCCTGACCTCGAGCCGCGCCGCCGGAATCGGCTGCCCGCACCTGACGCAGATGCCATAGGTGCCCGCGTCCACGCGCGCCAGCGCATCGACCACCGCCGCGTGGTCGCGCAGGGCCGCATCCCGAAGCGCCTCGACCCGCTGCCACTCGCCCGAGAGCGTCGAGCCTTCGGGGTCGTGCTCGTCATCGGCAGTCGCGGCAGCGCGGTCGGCGCGCAGCGATGCGGCGTCAGCGTCCAGCCGCGCGAGCTGATCATCCAGCCCGCGCAGGCGCTCGGTCAGCACGGTGCGGTTCACGTCCCGAGGCTACGCCCCGCCACCCACGTCCGGGCCGGCGTTCTGCTCGAGACGGCTGTCGCAATCTCGAAGAAACACCCGGATGATAGGCAGGAGTCCGGGAGGTGAGCATGCGAGAGATTCTTGATCCGGCCGCGGCCTGGGTCGCCGAGGAGCGTCAGTTCGCGCTCGCGGTGCTCGTCTCGGCGCAGGCGAGCTCGCCGCGCGAACTCGGCGCGGCGATGATCGTGGATGCCGACGGCGTCGTCTTCGGCAACGTTTCGGCCGGCTGCGTCGACGGTGACGTGCACGATCTGTGCCTCCAGGCGATCGAGTCCGGCGAATCGACCCGCGTTCGCTACGGCATCTCCGATGAGACCGCGTTCGAGGCGGGCCTCAGCTGCGGCGGCGTCATCGACGTGCTCGTCCTCCCTGTCCTCCGCGGCACGTCGGCCGCGGCAGCGATCGCCGACCTCCGCGCCGCGATCCTTCGTCGCGAACCGTGCGCGCTCGGCGTCGTCACTGCCGGGCGCAGCCGCGGCACCCTCGTCCTCGCTCGAGAGGGCGCGGATGCCGAGACCGACTTCCCCGCGACGGCCGATGACGGCATCCGCTCCGCACTCACCGCTGACCTCAAGCGCCTCCGCACCGATGCCCACGCGCTCACGCTGCGCTACGGAACCGACGTCGACGCGATTGAGGTGCTCGGCCTGCCGTTTCCCCACGCGCCGCGCCTGATCGTCATCGGTGCCGTCGAGTTCTCGGTCGCGCTGAGCAGGCTCGGGGCGGCATCCGGATTCGAGGTCACGGTCTGCGACCCGCGGGAGGCCTTCGCCTCGTCCGCGCGTTTCCCCGACGCCCACGAGGTCGTGCACGAATGGCCGCACGACTACCTCGCGCGCACGCCGATCGATGCGCGCACCGCGATCTGCGTGCTCACGCATGATCCTCGGTTCGACGTCCCCGCGCTCGCTGTCGCGCTGCGCAGCCCGGCTGGGTATGTGGGTGCGATGGGCAGCAGGCGCACGCACGACGACCGAGCTCGCCGACTCGCCGACGCGGGGCTGACGGATGCCGAAACCCAGCGACTCCGCTCGCCGATCGGCCTGGCACTCGGAGGTCGCACCCCTGAGGAGACCGCGCTGTCGATCCTGGCCGAGATCGTCATGGTGCGGTCGGGGGGACGCGGCGGTGCTCTGCGAGACACGACCGGTCCGGTGCATCCCGAGCAGTCAGTGCCGGCCCGGCCGGCGATTCCGGTGGGCGCGGAAGAGGGCATTGCCTGTGTGGCGAGCGCGCGGACGGTCATGCCCTCGGCGCGACAGTCGCGCTGAGCCTGCGCGCTGCTCTCCGGCGCCGCGACGCTCGTCGCATCCGCGATTCGGTAACGCGGACGAAACAGTCCGGCGAGTGTTCATGAAATCTACATCTCGTACGGTCGGACTCGACGACCCGACGAGTCCCGTAGTCGTGTGTCACCGAGTGTCCCATTCATCCGCAATCAGGAGACGCAGCAAACATGACATCTCTTTCCTCCCGAATCGTGCGCCGGTCAGCCATGGCCGTCGCAGCCGTCGCCGTGTCGGCGCTTGCACTGAGCGCCTGCGCCAGCGGTGGCGAGTCCACCCCGTCTGAGTCCACCGGCGGCGACGCTGCAGAGGGCTTCGGCACGCTTGCGGTTCAGCTCAGCTGGATCAAGAACGAAGAGTTCGCCGGCGACTTCTTCGCCCTCGAGAACGGCTACTACGAAGAGGCCGGCTTCGACGAGGTCACCCTCACGCCTGGCCCCTCGACCGGTGCCGCCGAGCTCATCTCGGGCACGGCTGATGTCGCGTTCTCCGACGCCGTCTCGATCGGCTCGGTTGTCGCAGCCGAAGGTGCGCCGCTGAAGATCATCGGCTCGGTATACCAGAAGAACCCCTTCACGATCCTCTCGCTCGCTGACGGTGGCAACATCACGACGCCCGAAGACCTCAAGGGCAAGAAGATCGGTGTTCAGGACTCCAACACCGCGCTGTTCAAGGCTCTGCTTGCCGCCAACGGCATCGACGAGTCCGAGCTCGAGATCGTGCCCGTGCAGTACGACCCGGCGCCGCTGACCAACGGTGAGGTCGACGGCTTCATGGCCTACCTGACCAACGAGTCGATCACGGTCGCCGCGGCTGGCTTCGACGTCGCCAACCTGCCCTTCGCTGACAACGGTCTGCCGTTCGTCGCCGAAACCATCACCACGACCGACGACATGATCGCGAACGATCGCGAGAAGCTGAAGGCGTACCTGGTCGCCGAGATCAAGGGCTGGGCCGACGCGGTCAACGACCCCGCAGAGGGCGCTCGCCTGGCCTACGAGGTCTACGGAGCCGACCTCGACCTGAACCCGGAGAACTCCACCGCCGGTTCGATCGCACAGTCCGAAGAGCTCGTCGTCTCGCCTGACACCGAAGAGTTCGGCCTCTTCTGGATCACCCCGGAGCTGCAGGAAGCGACCCTCGCCAGCCTCGCCGGCGCCGGTATCACCCTGACGGCCGAGGACCTGTTCGACCTCTCGCTCCTCGAAGAGGTCTACGCCGAGAAC
>NZ_DBHD01000184.1:22770-45306 GCF_002296025.1 Microbacterium sp. UBA837 | reverse complement strand
CGAGGACGACAAAGACTGGGCCGACGTCTCCACGACGGGTGCGCAGAAGTTCCTCTCGCGTGCGTGGCGCGTCGCGCAAGACGTCACGAGCGAACCGGATGTCGTCTGGGCTGAGGGCGATGTTGCGCTGCGCCGCATCACCCACCGCCTCTGGGCGGAGGCTCCGGGCCTCGTCGAGCAGACGAAGTTCAACGTCGTCGTTGCGCGGCTGATGGAGCTGGTCAACGCGATCCGCAAAACCATCGACACCGGTGCGGGCCCCGCAGACCCGGCGGTGCGGGAAGCAGCCGAGGCTGTGGCGATGATCCTCGACCTGTTCGCCCCGCACACCGCTGAAGAGATGTGGGAAGCGCTCGGCTACGAGCCGTTCGTCGGGCTCGTCGGGTGGCGTCAGGCCGATCCGACTCTGCTGGTCGAAGACACGGTCACGGCGGTCGTGCAGATCGACGGCAAGGTACGTGCGACGCTCGAGGTCTCTGCCAAGATCGACGGCGCCGACCTGGAGGCTCTCGCTCGCGCCGACGAACGGGTGCTCCGCTCGCTCGCCGGACGCGACATCACACGGGCCATCGTTCGCGCTCCGAAGGTCGTCAGCTTCAGCACGAGCTGACGCCTTCCTCCCCACGGGAGGTCTGCGAGAGCTTCTGCACCGCTTCGGTCCCCCCGTCGCTCGGTGATTGAGTCATCGCCATAGCGTCGCGATGTGGGTGGGCTTGCGCGCGAGGATCGACGTCGCTGGGGCGTCGGTGCTGTCGTCATTCTGGCCCTTGGCGCTCTTGCGATCGCGGTGATCGTGGGGATCGTTCGGGGTGCCGGATCCGCTCAGTCATTGGCCCCAGCGCCGGTGACGGTGGCCACGGCGTCCACCTCGCTCTATGTCCACGTCTCGGGAGCTGTGAACGCTCCAGGGCTGTACGTTCTGCACGCCGATGCGAGGGTCGTCGATGCGGTGGCTGCGGCAGGAGGACTCGCCGAGGATGCCGAGGCTGCCGGGGTCAATCTTGCGCGCCCCGTATCGGATGGGGAGCAGGTGATCGTGCCGCGCGTGGGGGAGGCACCGGCAGCTGGACCTGCCGGTGTCACGGCCGACGGCCGGGTGAACCTGAACAGCGCGGATGAAGGAGCGCTCGACACGCTCCCGGGCGTGGGGCCAGCCATTGCCGGACGGATCATCGAGTGGCGGGAGGCGAACGGGCGGTTCGCGAGCGTCGATGATCTGTTGTCGGTCTCCGGGATCGGACCCAAGATGCTCGAGTCCCTTCGTGATCTCGTCACGGTGTGAGCGGGCCGCCCTGTGCTGAGCGGAGGGCGGCGATGGCGTGCCGCGCGGCTCGTGCCGGCCGCGGTGGTGGCATGGGCGACGGCTTTCGTGCTGGTGAACGCTCCTGCGCTCGCGCCGACGGCGGTCATGGCCCTGGCTGCGGCCGGCATCGGCGGGGGAGTTGCGCTTGACGCGATCTCGCGACGGCGCTCCTCAACCGTGGCCGCGGAGGCCGGCGGCGGCTATCGGCGCTCACCGGGGACGGCGGGAATCGTGTCTGTTGTCGTTGTTGCTGTCGCGGCTGGCGCTGCTGTCGGCATCCATGTTGCGTTGGCGCAGCCGGGGCGGGATGCCGCGCTCGAAGCCTTCGGAAGCGGCTCGCGTGTCGTCGAGGTCGAGGCGATCGTCAGCGGCAAGGTCGAGCCGCGCGCGGGCGGCCAGCGCGCGTTCGATGCGTCGATCCGACTCATCGGGGCTGATGGAGGTGCGATCTCCGGCTGGACTGACGCGGCAGTACGCGTGTCGGGTGAGCAGGTCAGCAGCGGGCTGGATGTGGGCGCACGTGCACGGATGAATGGAACGAGCAGGCCGGCGTATCCGGGAGATCGTGCCGTTGTTCAGATCCTGGCGCACGAGATAGAGGTCGTCGAACCACCCACCGGCATCCTGCGCATCGCAGCCGACCTCCGGCAGTCGCTGGTCCGAGCCGCCGCGGGTCTGCCCGGCGGCGGGGGAGAGCTCGTTCCTGGACTCGCGGTGGGTGATACCTCAGCGGTCAGCTCCCAGACGGATGCCGACATGAAGGCATCCTCGCTATCCCACCTCACCGCAGTGTCGGGCGCAAACTGTGCGCTCGTCGTGGGGATCGCATTCGTCGTTGCGGCTGGACTCGGGGCTGGGCGCCGGGTCCGCGTCGTTTCCGGTCTCGGTGCGCTTGTCGGCTTCGTCATCCTCGTCACGCCCGAGCCCAGCGTCGTCCGCGCCGCGATGATGGCAGGAATCGCCATGCTCGCGGTCCTGCTCGGTCGCGCTGGCGCGGGGGTCGCGCTGCTGAGCGCGGCCGTGGTCCTGCTCCTGCTCTTCGACCCCTGGTTGGCGGGCTCACTGGGGTTCGCGCTTTCCGTGGCTGCCACGGCGGCGCTTCTGACGCTGGCCCGACCGCTTGCATCGGGGCTGACGCGTGCCATGCCGGCACCGCTGGCGCTTGCCCTCTCCGTGCCGCTTGCCGCCCAGCTGGCGTGCGGACCGCTGCTGGTGCTGATCGACCCAACGGTGCCCCTCTGGGGTGTGCCGGCGAACCTTCTCGCCGCGCCCGCCGCCCCCGCAGCGACGGTGCTGGGGCTTGCCGCGTGCCTGGCCGCGCCGTTCCCGGTGCTGCAGAGCGGCCTGGCAGCACTCGCGTGGCTCCCGGCAGCCTGGATCGCCGGGATCGCGGATGTCGCGAGCGGGTTGCCCTTCGCACGCGTTCCTTGGGTGAGCGGACTCGTGGGCGCTCTCTCACTCGCTGTGGTGGGCGGACTCGTCGCCCTCGCGCTCGGCCTACCCGCACAGAGCCCCCGGTCCGCCCGCATCCGTCGTGGCTCGGCGCTGCTGCTCGCAGCTCTCGTCACCGTCTGGACCTCCACGACCGTTGTCACCACGATCACGCAGCGGTGGGGCATCCCCGGCGAGTGGTCGATTCTGATGTGTGATGTGGGCCAGGGAGACGCGGTGCTCGTGCGCAGCGAGGGCGCGACGGCGCTCATCGACACGGGTCACGACCCCGCGCTGGTGAGCGCATGCCTCGACCGGGTCGGCGTCACACGCCTCGACTTGCTCGTCCTGACGCACTTCGACAAAGACCACGTCGGCGGCACCGAGGCGGTGATCGGGCGCGCCGAAACCGTGCTGCACGGTCCGACCGACGGAAGCGCCGACGAACGGCTCTTGGAAGAGCTCGCGGCAGCTGGAGCGCAGGTGGTGTCGGGTCAAGCGGGGATGACGGGAACGCTCGGTGGCGCCCACTGGAGCGTGCTCTGGCCGCGTGCCACGGCGCTGTTCGCTGCGGGTAATGACTCGTCGGTGACCGTGAGTATCGAAGGCGGTGGCGTCCCACGATCGCTCTTCCTCGGCGATCTCTCCGCGGATCCGCAGCGGATGCTGCGCGCGAGTGTCAGCGGCGTCGTTGAGGTCGTCAAGGTGTCCCACCACGGCAGCGCTGATCAGGATCCTGGTCTCTACGAGCAGATCGCGCCGCGCGTCGCGCTCATCGGGGTGGGAGCCGACAACACCTACGGTCACCCCACCACGACGACGATCGCAATGCTGCAGGGCAGTGCCGTCGGGCGCACCGACCAGGACGGGATCGTGGCGGTCGTCGGAGAGGGCGACACCCTCGCTCTATGGCGGGAGCGGGCGGCGTCTGTCGTGGGTGGCGGCTAGGCTTTCGGCATGGCTGCACCCCGTCGCTCGAGTTCCTCGAAGTCGGCGATCCGGCAGGTACCGTGGCGTGATCCGCGTCCTGCTCCCATCGTGCTGGTCTCGGGTCCCGAAGACGTCTGCGCAGAGCGTGCGATTGCGGGTCTGCGTGACTACGTCCGCGCAGAGGACCCCGCCGTCGAGGTGACTGATCTGCGTGCCGACGACTACGTGGCGGGAACGCTGCTCACCGTCACGTCGCCGTCGCTGTTCGGTGAGCCTCGGCTCGTGCGCGTCTTCGGAGTCGAGAAGGCATCCGACTCGTTCCTCACCGAAGCCGTGGCCTACCTCGAGTCGCCCCAGGAAGGCGCAACCGTCGTTTTGCGCCACACGGGCGCGAGCGTGCGAGGCAAGAAGCTGCTCGACGCGATCCGGAGCGGAAAGGCTGATGCTGTCGAGATCGCCTGCCCCGCGGTCAAGCGCGATAGCGACCGCTACGACTTCGCCGCTGCCGAGTTCTCTTCCGCGAACAAGCGGATCGCGCCTGCCGCCCTCCGTGCGCTCGTCTCGGCGTTCTCCGACGACCTCACCGAGCTCGCCGCGGCATGCCAGCAACTCATCGCGGATGTCGATGGTGATGTGACCGACGAGATCGTGCGGCGCTATTACGGCGGACGCGTCGAAACCACAGCCTTTGCCGTGGCAGACACTGCCATCGCGGGACGCTACGGCGAGGCGCTCATTACGCTGCGGCACGCTTTGGCCAGCGGAGCTGACCCGGTGCCGCTTGTCGCGGCGATCGCGTCGAAGCTGCGGACGATGGCGCGTGTTGCCGGCCTGCGCGAGTCCTCTGCCGCGATCGCGGCCCGGATCGGGGTGAAGGACTGGCAGGTTGACCGTGCCCGCCGGGATCTCACCGGCTGGAACGAGGAATCTCTGGGCCGAGCCATCCAAGCTGCGGCGCGAGCGGATGCCGAGGTCAAGGGTGCCTCGCGTGACCCGATCTTCGCTCTTGAGCGACTCGTCACCGTGGTCGCGACGCGCAGCGAGTTCGGGAGCTGACGCCCAGAACGACAAAGCCCGCCCCGAAGGGCGGGCTTTGCATGAAGCGTGAGGCTTAGAGAGCCGCGACCTGCTTCGAGATCGCCGACTTGCGGTTTGCAGCCTGGTTGGCGTGGATGACGCCCTTGCTGACTGCCTTGTCGAGCTTCTTGGTCGCCGTGGCCAGAGCCTTCTCGGCGGCGGCCTTGTCGCCGGCGGCGATGGCCTCGCGGGTGCGACGCACCTCGGTCTTCAGAGCGCTCTTGACTGCCTTGTTGCGCTCGCGAGCCTTCTCGTTGGTCTTGTTGCGCTTGATCTGCGACTTGATGTTCGCCACGTGGAGACGTTCTTTCGTTCGAGTGATGGATGGACTGCCGGCGACGAGAGAGGGGCGTCCACCAGCGATCGTGAGGGTAAAACCCACACACAAGCCAATCAGCGAGTCTACCAGGTCTGTTCGAGGGTCGTGAGCGCAAGGTTCAGGACCGCGTTGAACACGCGAGGACGCATGGCCGTAACCAAGTGACTCGTCCGCGGCACAACGATCAGTTCGGCATCCGGCGCGACCCGCGTGAACAGTCGCTCGTTGACCCGCAACTGGTCGAACTGTCCGTTCACGAACCACAGGGGGACCTCGATCCGGCCGAGTGCAGACAGCAGATCCAGCACGGACAGACTTCGCAGTGCCGTGTCTTGCGCGTCGAGCGCATAGCCTCCGGCGCCGAAGTCTGCCCGTGTCTCGGGCGGAAGGGTGGCATCCAGCACCCGTTCGCTCAGCCACGCTCCGCGGTCCGGAAGCGAGTCAAACCCGCGGGCGAGAAGTCGATAGGTCTGCAGGGCGGTGCCGCGCGGAATCGCCGTGCAGGATGCAGCAATGAAGCCCGCGATCGGAGGGGGATTCTCCTGGCCGGCGTACTCGATCGAGAGCAGACCTCCCATGGAGTGGGCTGCCAGCAGCACCGTCCCGTGCTCATCCGCAGCCTGGCGCACGGCATCATCGATCGTCGCGAACGCGCCCTCGAGCGAGAACGTCTCGCTCATCCGAGACCCGTGCCCGGGGAGATCGACCGCCGTCACGGGGTTGCCGCGGTCGGTCAGGTACTGCTCTTGCGCCCGCCACATCGTGCGCGAGGTGCGGATGCCGTGCACGAGAACCACCGCGACCGCCATGGGTTCGAGGATACGGTGCGCCGTGTCGTCTCGCTTCGCTCGCTGGGCGAGCGCAACCCGTGCGCCCAGTAGGCGAAGGCGGGGGTACGCGCGCCGGTAGAATCGTGCGGATATGTCCCCCCGTGCCTCTACGCCGCTGCAGCCGGCAGCCACGCCGTCCGCGCAGATCCGCAACTTCTGCATCATCGCGCACATCGACCACGGCAAATCCACTCTGGCCGACCGCATGCTGCAGATCACGGGTGTCGTCTCCGATCGCGACATGCGCGCGCAGTACCTGGACCGCATGGACATCGAACGCGAGCGCGGAATCACCATCAAGAGCCAGGCGGTGCGGATGCCGTGGCAAACGGATGCCGGCACCTTCGCGCTCAACATGATCGACACTCCCGGTCACGTCGACTTCACCTACGAGGTGTCGCGTTCGCTCGCAGCGTGCGAGGGTGCGGTCCTGCTCGTGGATGCTGCGCAGGGCATCGAGGCGCAGACCCTGGCGAACCTTTATCTGGCGCTCGAGAACGATCTGCACATCATCCCCGTGCTCAACAAGATCGACCTGCCCGCCGCCGACCCCGAGAAGTACGCGGCAGAACTCGCCAGCCTCATCGGCGGCGACCCGGCCGATGTGCTCCGCGTCAGCGGCAAGACCGGTCAGGGCGTCGAAGAGCTGCTCGACCGGCTCGTCGCCGAAATTCCGGCACCCACCGGTGACGCCGATGCGCCGGCCCGCGCCATGATCTTCGACTCCGTGTACGACGCCTATCGAGGCGTCGTGACCTACGTGCGAATGGTCGACGGCAAGCTCGAGCCGCGTCAGCGCATCCAGATGATGTCAACGCGGGCGGCGCACGATCTGCTCGAGATCGGGGTCTCCAGCCCCGAGCCGACCCCGACCAAGGGTCTTGGCGTCGGGGAGGTCGGCTATCTGATCACGGGCGTGAAAGATGTCCGCCAGTCGAAGGTCGGCGACACAATCACGGACCAGCGAAAGCCGGCATCCGACGCACTCCCGGGCTACACCGACCCGAAGCCCATGGTCTTCTCTGGCATCTACCCGATCGACGGCAGCGACTACGCGGATCTGCGCGAAGCGCTCGACAAGCTCAAGCTCTCGGACGCTTCGCTGCAGTACGAGCCCGAGACCTCGGTGGCGCTGGGCTTTGGATTCCGTTGCGGATTCCTCGGCCTCCTGCACCTCGAAATCATCACCGAGCGTCTGTCCCGCGAGTTCGACCTCGACCTCATCACCACGGCGCCGTCGGTGACTTACACGGTCACGACCGACACCGGAGAAACCGTGACGGTCACCAACCCCAGCGAATACCCCGACGGCCGTGTCGCCGAGGTTTCGGAACCGGTGGTGAAGGTCGGCATCCTGCTGCCCAAGGACTACGTGGGTACCGTCATGGAGCTGTGCCAGTCCCGACGCGGGTCGCTCCTGGGCATGGATTACCTCAGCGAGGACCGCGTCGAGCTGCGCTACAACATGCCGCTCGGTGAGATCGTCTTCGACTTCTTCGACCAGCTGAAGTCGAAGACGCAAGGCTACGCGAGCCTCGACTACGAGCCGGCTGGGTCGCAGACCGCCGACCTCGTCAAGGTCGACATCCTGCTACAGGGCGAGAAGGTCGACGCCTTCAGCTCGATCGTCCACCGCGACAAGGCGTACGGGTACGGCACGATGATGACCGAGCGCCTGCGCAAACTCATCCCGCGCCAGCAGTTCGAAGTGCCCATCCAGGCCGCCATCGGAGCGCGGATCATTGCTCGCGAGAACATTCGCGCGATCCGCAAGGACGTGCTGGCAAAGTGCTACGGCGGTGACATCACCCGCAAGCGCAAGCTCCTCGAAAAGCAGAAAGAGGGTAAGAAGCGCATGAAGATGGTGGGTCGCGTCGAAGTGCCACAGGAGGCGTTCATCGCAGCCCTCTCGGGCGACGTCGAGGGCAAAGAGAAGTAGTCTGATCGCCATGCGCCGCGGAACCTTCCGGGACGAGACCGTCGATTATGCAGCAGTCGGGGCCACTCAGGCTCCCGACCTCATGCAGTACCCGCCGGAAAAGAGCATTCCCGCCGAAGAGTCCTGGCGGATCGGAAGCGGCCAGGCACGATTCGAGTCGGCGACCGAGTCACTCTTGGCGTGGGCGCCGCTGCGTGGCGCCGGGTTGTCGTTGGCAGACATCCGCCCGGCATCCGGGTCCGGCTACGCCGGGGTCGCGTACGACTCGGATGGCGCACCGATCGCGCCGTCGCGTCGCGAAGCCGAGCAGCGCTTTGATGCCGAGGGCACTCCGTATGTCAGTGCCGGCGCGACCGTGCACGTCACCGGCCGGCTCAGCGGATACCGCGCGGATGCCGAACTGCGTGTCATCCTGGCCGTCGAAGAACCCCGGCGCACGGCTTTCGCGCTCGGCACCGTTGGTGGCTCTGTCGTCAGCGGCGAGGAGCTGTTCCTGATCGAGTGGCGCGACAACGACGAGGTCTGGTTCACCGTGCGCGCATTCGATCGCCCCGTCTCGGCGCTCTACCGGCTCGTACCGCGCTTCGTTCGCGGGCGGCGGCGACGGCTCTTCCGGGCCTACCTGACGGCGGTATCGCCCTTGTTCGCTCCCTGATGGGCGCAGCGCTTCCCCTCGGCGATCCCGTTCCGCGCGACGGATCGCTCCCCGGTGCGGTCATCGACCCCGCCACGCCGCTGTCGGCCTACGTCCACATCCCGTTCTGTCGCGTTCGCTGCGGGTACTGCGACTTCAACACCTATACGGGCGAGGAGTTGCGTGGCGCGCGCCGCGAGGACTACGCAGGGACGCTCCTTCGCGAGATCGACCTTGCTTCGGGTGTGCTCTCCGTCCATCCGCGCCCGCTGAACACGGTCTTCTTCGGGGGCGGAACGCCGACCCTGCTTCCCGCCCGCGATCTGGCGGTCATCCTGTCAACCCTGCGGGATCGGTTCGGGCTCGAGCCGGATGCCGAGGTCACCGTCGAAGCAAACCCCGACACCGTGACTCCCGAGGTCACGGAGGAACTGGCCAGTGCGGGAGTCACGAGGTTGTCCATCGGAATGCAGTCGGCCGTGCCGGAGGTTCTTCGCACGCTCGATCGCACGCACCGGCCCGAGAACGTCGCAACGGCGGTGAGCGCGGCACGGCAGAGCGGACTGTCAGTGAGCGTCGACCTCATCTACGGCGCCCCGGAAGAGACGCTCGATCACTGGCGACGCAGCATCGAGGCCGCGCTCGCGATGGAGACCGACCACATCTCGGCCTACGCGCTGATCGTCGAGGAGGGCACCGCTCTGGAGCGCCGCATCCGACGCGGAGAACTCAGCACACCCGACGACGACCTGCAGGCCGCCATGTACGAGCACGCCGACACCGCGTTCGAGGAAGCCGGCTACGGCTGGTACGAGGTATCCAACTGGGCGAAGACTCCCGCCGATCGCTCGCGGCACAACCTCGCGTACTGGCGCGGACACGACTGGTGGGGGTTCGGTCCCGGTGCTCACAGCCATGTCGGAGGGGTTCGATTCTGGAACGTCCGGCATCCTGCCGCCTACGCGCAGCGGCTGGCTGCCGGTGACTCGCCGGGGGCCGGTTCGGAGATCCCCGACGAGGATGCACGACTGCTTGAGCGGGTGATGCTGCGGGTGCGTACGGTCGAGGGCCTGCCCGTGTCGGAGCTGGCACCGGAAAGCCGACAAGCCGTCGCCGGTCTTGTCGCGGACGGACTCGTGGACGGCCGCGGGGCGGTTCGCGGGAACCTCGTACTCACACGCGCCGGACGATTGCTGGCCGACGCTGTCGTGCGCGCACTGACGTCGTGATCTGGGGCGTGGGGGAGAGGCATCCGCTAGAATTGGCACTCTGAGGATGTGAGTGCCAGTGCCACGTCGAGCCGCTCAGACGGCCGACGCCGGATGCGGAAGGAGGCGACATGGTCAGCGAGCGTGGGCTTCAGGTGCTCCGGGCGATCGTGCAGGACTACGTCGATACCCGCGAGCCCGTCGGAAGCAAGGCCATCGTCGAGCGCCACGCGTTCGGCGTATCGGCAGCCACCATCCGCAACGACATGGCGCTTCTCGAAGACGAAGAACTCATCGCGGCGCCCCACACCTCCTCGGGCCGCGTCCCGACCGACAAGGGGTACCGCGTCTTCGTCGACCACCTCGCCGAAATCCGGCCTCTTTCGCCCGCCCAGCGCGCCGCAATCGCGAGCTTCCTGCAGGGGCCCGGTGACCTCGATGGTGCGCTGGCGCGAACAGTGCGGGCACTCACGCAGCTCACCGGTCAGGTGGCGATCGTGCAGTATCCCTCGTTTTCCAAGGCGACCATCACGCACGTCGAGCTCGTTGCGCTCGAGCCTTCCCGGGTGCTCGTCATCGTCGTGACTGACACCGGACGCGTGTCGCAGCGACTTGCGCTTCTGACCGTTGCCCTCGACGAGACGGATCTCGCACGCGTGCGCGCCGAGGTGTCGACACTGCTCGTTGGGCGAAGCGTGCGTCAGGGCGCGAAGCGCGTCGAGGAGCAAGCCGACAGCGACGCGCGAACCGCCCACCAGTCGGCGGTGACCGAGATTCTTCGGGTCGTCCAGGAGGAGCTCGACGAGTTTCGACAGGATCGGCTCGTCATGGCCGGCGCAGCAAATCTCGCCCGGCGCGAGAGCGACTTCCGGGGAAGCATCTACCCGCTCCTGGAGGCGATCGAAGAGCAGGTGACCATCCTTCGCCTGATGGGCGAAATGGTCGCCGACGACAACGGGCTGGCGGCCAGCATCGGACGCGAGAATGAGGCATTCGGGCTGTCTGAGGCATCTGTCATCGCGAGTGACTACGATGCGACGGGCGCCAGAGCCCGTGTTGGCCTGATGGGTCCGACCCGAATGGACTACCCCAGCAACCTTGCGGCGGTGCGGGCGGTAGCGCGCTACCTCACCGGACTGCTGGCTGAGGACGAGAAGGGCCGATGAGCCCGTACGAACTGCCCGCGACCACACGTGGGATGCAGAAAGGTGACCGTGGCTGACCACTACGAGGTCCTTGGCGTGTCGCGAGACGCGTCGCCCGAAGAGATCAAGAAGGCCTATCGACGCCTGGCGCGGGAGCTTCACCCCGACGTGAACCCGGGGGAAGAGGCTGCTGAGCGGTTCAAGCTCGTGACGCACGCCTACGACGTCCTCAGCGACCCGCAGCAGCGGCAGCGCTACGACATGGGCGGCGGCCAGAACGGCGGTTTCGGCGGTGCCGGCGACTTCGGCGGTTTCAGCGACATCTTCGAGAGCTTCTTCGGCGGCGGTGGCGCGGCCCGCGGCGGGCGCCCGCGGTCGCGGAAGGAGCGCGGGCAAGATGCGCTGGTTCGCGTCGACCTCGACCTCAAGGATGTGGTGTTCGGTGTGCATCGCGACATCGACGTCGACACCGCTGTCATGTGCGAGACCTGCAACGGCTCGTGCACGCAGCCTGGGACGACACCGGTTCGCTGCGATATCTGCCACGGCACGGGTCACATCCAGCGCACGGTTCGAAGCCTCCTTGGCAACGTCGTCACCTCCCAGCCGTGCGGCACGTGCCAGGGGTACGGCACGACCATCCCGTACCCGTGCGCGACGTGCCAGGGGCAGGGCCGCGTTCGCGCTCGTCGCACCGTGTCGATCGATATCCCGGCCGGTGTTGACACGGGCCTGCGGCTTCAGCTTCCCGGATCGGGCGAAGTCGGCCCTGGCGGTGGGACGCGGGGCGACCTGTACATCGAGGTCTCCGTCGCGACGCATCCGGTATTCAGCCGCGAAGGTGACGACCTGCTCGCAACGCTCGAAGTGTCGATGCCGGATGCCGTTCTCGGCGCGGCCACGACGATCGAGGGCCTCGACGGGCCGGTGGACCTCGAGGTGCGTCCAGGAGTCCAGTCGGGCGATGTGCTGACTATCAAGGGTCGAGGCATCACACCGTTGCGCGGCAATCAGCGTGGTGACTTGCGCGTTGGCGTGCACGTGGTCACGCCCACGAAGCTCGACGCCAAGGAACGGGGCCTCATCGAGGAGTTCGCCAAGCGCACGAAGGCTCCCGCGCCTCACCTGGCGGAGTTCCATCAGGGTCTGTTCTCGAAGCTGCGCGATCGGTTCCGGAACGGCTGATCGTGCCGCTTCACTTCGTCGTCGACGAACCGCTGGATGCCGATACCGGCCAGACCGTGACCCTCACCGGCGCTGAGGCGCACCACGCCGCCACGGTGCATCGGGTCCGCGTCGGAGAAACGGTCACGCTCGGTGACGGAGCCGGAGTGTGGCTCGAAGGCGCCTGCGAGCTCGTCGCAGCCCGCGAGGTCCTGGTTCGCGTCACGAACCGGGAGGAGGTACCGCGTCCATCCGTGCGGATCGAGCTCGTGCAGGCTCTTGCGAAAGGCGACCGCGACGAACTCGCGGTCCAAGCGTCGACCGAACTCGGCGTGGATGTCATCACGCCGTGGCAAGCTGCCCGCAGCGTTTCGCGGTGGGACGCGGCCAAGCGTGAGAAGGGTGTCACGCGCTGGCGTCAGATCGCGCGGGAAGCAGGCAAGCAGGCGCACCGTGCGTGGCTTCCAGAAGTCGGCGGCCCGCTGACGACTGCACAGTTGTGCGAGCGGGCCGCGGCGACCCGGATGCTCGTGTTGGAGCCGACAGCGGCGCTGCGTCTCAGCGAATGGATGCCTGACCCGACCGACTGCCGCGATATCGCTATCGTCGTCGGGCCCGAGGGCGGGATCGACGCAGGCGAGCTGACGTCCCTCGAAGCTGCGGGCGCGACGCTCGTGCGCCTGGGCGAGCATGTATTGCGTACTTCCACAGCGGGACCCGCGGCAATCGCTGTGCTCAGCAGCACGCTCGGCCGGTGGTGATCGTGCAAGTGGTAGCTGGGCCCGCCGGAGAGGCCGTCGGTAGACTGAGCGCATGAGCGAACCCTCCGTCTTCACCCGCATCCTGCGTGGCGAGATTCCCGCAGAGATCCTCAGCGAGACCGAGAACGTGTTCGTCATCCGGGATATCGCTCCGCAGGCGCCGCTGCACCTCTTGGTCATTCCGAAGACCGCCGAATACCGCGATGTCACCGAGCTTGCGGCGGGTGATCCTGCGTTGCTCGCCGAGATGGTGGCGGTGGCGGGGGATGTCGCCGCAGAGCATGGCAGCGGCGATTTCCGACTGGTCTTCAACACCGGTCCCGGCGCGGGGCAGACGGTCTTCCACGTGCATGCCCACGTGCTCGGCGGCGACCTTGCAGAAGGCAGTCTCGGTGGCTGATTCGGACAACAGTGCGGAATCCGGAGATCGCGTCACGGAGCGGTTGTTCGCCGACGGTGTAGCCATGGTCCAGCTTCTCGGGCCCCAAGACAGGCTGCTGCGCGTGGTCGAGCGGGAGCACCCGGATGTCGACGTGCACGTGCGCGGGAACGAGATCACTCTCGCGGGAAGCGCCGCAGCTGTGGCCGCGGCCCGAGAGCTCGTCGAGGAACTCCTGACGATGACGCGCACCGGTCACGATCTCGCGCCAGCTGACGTATCCAGCTCGAACCGTATCCTGCGAAGCGATGGCAACCCACGTCCGTCCGAGGTCCTGGGCGAAGCGATTCTCTCCAGCCGCGGTCGGGTGATCCGTCCGAAGACACTCGGGCAGAAGTCGTACGTGGATGCGATCGAGAACACCACGATCACGTTTGGCATCGGACCGGCGGGTACCGGCAAGACCTATCTGGCGATGGCCAAGGCGGTGCAGGCGCTGCAGCGTAAAGAGGTCAGCCGCATCATCCTGACCCGGCCCGCCGTCGAGGCGGGGGAGCGCCTCGGCTTTCTGCCGGGAACGCTGACGGACAAGATCGACCCGTACCTGCGTCCCCTGTACGACGCGCTGAACGAAATGATGGACCCGGAGATCGTTCCCAAGCTCATGGCGACAGGAACAATCGAGGTCGCGCCACTCGCCTACATGCGCGGGCGCACACTGAACGACTCGTTCGTCGTGCTCGACGAGGCCCAGAACACCACACCGGAACAAATGAAGATGTTCCTGACTCGCCTGGGTTTCAACACGAAGATGGTCGTGACAGGAGACATCACTCAGATCGACCTCCCGCAGGGGGCATCGGGTCTGCGCCTGGTCACGAAGGTGCTGAGCACGATCGACGACATCCACTTCGCGTATCTCACGAGCGACGACGTCGTGCGCCACTCGCTCGTCGGCAGGATCGTCGACGCCTACTCCGAGTACGACGAGCGGCGCCTGTCCGCGAAGCGAGAGCGCGACGAGGCGAGCGAGCTCAGCAATCGTGCCGAGCGCCGCGGGGCAAGCCGGCCCGCCGGACCACGCGATCACATGCCCAAACGAGGACGCCGATGACGATCGAAATCACCAACGAGTCCGGGATCGACGTCGACGAAACGGTCCTCCTGCGACTCACCGAGAACAACCTCGCCGAGTTGTTCGTGAGCCCGGATGCCGACCTCGCGATCCTTCTGGTCGACGAGGGCGCGATGGAGTCATTGCACGTCCAGTGGATGGACGAGCCTGGCCCAACGGATGTGCTGAGCTTTCCCATGGACGAACTGCGGCCGGGAACTGAAGATGCCCCGACGCCGGAAGGACTCCTGGGGGACATCGTGCTCTGCCCGCAGGTAGCTGAAAGCCAGGCTCAGGCTGCCGGTCACTCCACGATGGACGAGCTGATCCTGCTCACGACCCACGGTCTTCTGCATCTGCTCGGTTTCGACCACGCCGAGCCGGCGGAGGAACGCGAGATGTTTGCGCTCCAACGAGACCTCATCGTCCGATTCCACGCGGCCGAACGCCGCCGCCTCAAGCCGTGACCGCGGCCCTCCTGCTGGCCACAGCTGCACTCCTGGTCGCCTTCGGCGGTCTGATGGCGGCGGTGGATGCAGCCCTCGGGGTGACCTCGCGATCCGACCTCGAGGAAATGAGCCAGTCCGGACGCAATGCTGCGTTCCTTCGCGGCATCGCGGACGATCCGGCGGCCCATGCGAACGCCGCCGGGTTCATGCGCGTCCTGTCCGAGACCACCGCGGCGGTGCTGGTCACTGTCGCACTCACGATCCTGTTCGACAGCATCTGGTGGGCGATGCTCGCTGCCGCGATCATCATGACGGGGATCTCGTTCGTCGTGGTCGGCGCGAGCCCGCGCAGCGTCGGGCGCCTTCACGCCAAGGGGCTGCTCCGTGGCGCTGCACCCGTCATCCGTGCGATGCGCATCGTGCTGGGCCCGCTCGCTCACGGCCTCGTCGCGCTCGGCGACCGGGTGACACCCGGCGTAGCCCGCGGCTCGTCGTTCGCCTCCGAAGAGCAGCTGCTCAGCATGGTGGATGAAGCCGCGTCACAAGACCTCATCGAAGAGGATGACCGCGAACTGATTCACTCCGTGTTCGACTTCACCGATACGTATGTGCGCGCGGTCATGATTCCGCGCACAGAGATGGTGACAGTCGAGGCAGACACGACGACGAAGGACGCGATGGAGCTGTTCCTCGACAAGGGCGTATCGCGCGTTCCGGTGGTCGACGACGAAGCCGATGACGTCATCGGGATGCTCTACCTCAAAGACCTGGTGCAGTTCGCGTATCGCGACGAGGCTGGCTGGCGTGCTGCTGCGATCTCGCAACTTGCGCGACCGGCCGTCTTTGTCCCCGAATCGATGCGAGCCGAGACCCTCTTGCAGCAGATGAAGCGCGAAGCCGTGCACGTGTGCATGGTGGTCGACGAGTACGGCGGGGTCTCGGGCCTTGTCACCCTCGAGGACCTGATCGAGGAGCTGGTGGGCGAAATCGCTGACGAGTTCGACCCGCGGGCCACCGAGATCGCCGAGGTCGCCGAGGGGCGCTACCGCGTCAGTGCCCGACTCGGCCTTGCCGAGGTCGGGGAGCTTTTCGACCTCGATCTCGAAGACGACGAGGTCGACTCGATCGGGGGACTGCTGGGCAAGCAGCTCGGCAAGGTGCCGCAGCCCGGAGCGGTCACAGACTTCGAGGGGCTGCGCATCACTGGCGGCGCATCCCGCGGCAAGGGTCGCGGCATCACCACCGTCTTTGTGGAGCGCATCCCCGTTCGGGCCGATGCCGCGGAGACCGAGGCCGCAGCTGAGGGCGATGGCTCAGTGGCGGCATCCGAGACATCATCTGAGCGGAAGGTGCGCTCGTGAGCGGCAGCGATTCTCGGTCCGGCTCTGATTTTCGGTCCGGCTTTGTGACCTTCGTGGGGCGCCCCAATGTCGGTAAGTCCACGCTCATGAACGCCCTCGTCGGCGAGAAGATCGCGATCACCAGCGACAAGCCGCAGACCACCCGGCGCGCCATTCGCGGCATCCTGAACCGCCCCGGCGGGCAGATCGTGATCGTCGACACGCCCGGTCTGCACCGCCCGCGCACGCTCCTCGGTCAGCGCCTGAATGACCTCGTCGAAGAGGTGCTCGGAGACGTTGATGTGATCGCGTTCTGCGCCCCCGCCACCGAGAAGGTCGGGCCCGGGGATCGACGGATCGCCGAATCGCTCGACGGGTACGCCTCGGCGAAGAAGATCGCCCTGGTGACCAAAACGGATGCCGCATCCCGCGATCAGATCACGGAGCGGCTCATGGAGGTCGACGCCCTGCGCGAGGACTGGGCGGCCGTCATTCCGCTCTCGGCGGTCACAGCCGATCAGCTCGGGGTTCTGGCTGACGAGATCCTGAAGATGCTCCCCGAAGGCCCGGCCCTCTACCCCGACGACGTCGTCACGGACGAGGCCGATGACGACCGGATCGCCGAGATCATTCGGGAGGCCGCGCTCGATGGCGTGCGCGATGAGTTGCCGCACTCCATCGCGGTCGTCGTGCAGGATGTCCAACCGCGCGAGAACTCGGACCTGATCGACGTCTACGCCGACATCGTGGTTGAGCGCGACAGTCAGAAGGCGATCATCATCGGCAAGAAGGGCTCCCGACTCGCGCGCGTGGGTGCCGCTGCCCGCGAACAGATCGAACCACTGCTTGGATCCCGCGTCTTCCTGTCACTGCACGTCAAGGTAGCCAAGGACTGGCAGCGCGACCCGAAGCAGCTCGGTCGCCTCGGTTTCTGACCTCACGTGCAGATCCCGCCTCAGCCGATCGGTCTGAGAGCGGACTGGACGATGACGACGCCGTCGCCGTATTCGGCATCTGCGGCATCCTGCAGGGTGCCGTCATCCCAGATCACCTGCGCCCACACGTAGCCATCCTGCGTCCAGGTCGCGAGCAGCAGATCATCGAGCGCGGTCGGCAGCTCACGTGCAATCTCGTCGAGCTCTGCGACTGGCGTTTCGCCCGGGCCTCCTCCCGTCGGGTCCTCTGCGCGAATCGGATCGTAGAGCGCAAGCATGATCGGCGGTTGGGTGGCGGTGAAGACCTCGCCGTCGAACGTTCCGAAGACGGCATAGGTGCCCCACCGCGTGTCCCCCGACTCCTCGAACCCGTCGACGCCTTCCCAACTCCAGCCCATGAGCGGCAACCCGTCGCACTGCGGCGGGTAGGACTCGGCGATCGGGCCGAGGCAGAGCGCCACATCCCCAGCGACATCCAGCACAGTTCCCGTGCCGACCACTTCGCCGTCCGGCGGGCTGATTTGTGTGGTCGACAGTGAGCCGCCGGATGCACCGGACCCGCTGGCGCATCCGGTGGTGATCAGCAGGAGCGACGCAGCGGCGAGCGCGGCAGTGCCGAGACGAGCAGTGATCCTCATACCCATACTGTGTCGAGCGCGAACCAAACGTCTCACGGATCAGGGGACGAATTGCTGATAACATCGCGGTATGCGTGCACTCTCGCTTCTTCTTAGCTGCCGCGGCGGGGCCATCTAGGGCCTACCTCGTCGCGGAGCTTCGTGTCGGCCCGTTCACCTCGAGCCAGAAGCAGGAAGAAGCGACACCATGAAGAACACTCAGCAGCCGTCGGGGATGCCGACGCACAAGTACGTTCCTTATCACGAGCAGATCCGCGTGTCGGTTCCCGACCGCACGTGGCCCGACGCGAAAATCACCCAGGCACCGCGCTGGTGCGCCGTAGACCTGCGCGATGGTAACCAGGCGCTCATCGACCCGATGAGCCCCGAGCGCAAGCGGATCATGTTCGATCTGCTGGTGAAGATGGGCTACAAAGAGATCGAGGTGGGCTTTCCGTCCGCGAGCCAGACGGACTTCGACTTCGTGCGTCACCTGATCGACGACGACGTCATCCCCGACGACGTGACTATCCAGGTTCTGACGCAGGCGCGCGAGCACCTCATTGAGCGCACCTACGAATCGATCCGCGGCGCGAAGCGCGCGATCGTGCACCTCTACAACTCGACGAGCATCCTGCAGCGCGATGTCGTGTTCCGCACCGACAAGCAGGGGATCATCGACATCGCCCTCGAAGGTGCTCGCCTGTGCCGCAAGTTCGAGGCGACGGTTCCGGGCACGGAGGTGTTCTACGAGTACTCGCCTGAGAGCTACACCGGCACCGAGCTCGAGTTCGCCGTCGATGTGTGCAACCAGGTTCTCGAGATCTTCGAGCCGACGCCTGAGCGGAAGGTCATCATCAATCTGCCGGCGACGGTCGAGATGGCAACGCCGAACGTCTACGCCGACTCCATCGAATGGATGAGCCGCCACCTGAACCACCGCGAGAACGTCCTGATCTCGCTGCATCCGCATAATGACCGCGGCACGGCGATCGCGGCTGCCGAGCTCGGCTACATGGCCGGGGCCGACAGGATCGAGGGCTGCCTGTTCGGTAACGGCGAGCGCACCGGAAACGTCGACCTGGTCGCGTTGGGGATCAACCTGCTGACGCAGGGGGTGGACCCTCAGATCGACTTCAGCGACATCGACCAGGTCAAGCGCACCGTCGAGTACTGCAACCAGTTGCCCGTGCATGAGCGCAGTCCCTGGGCTGGCGACCTCGTCTTCACCGCCTTCAGCGGGTCGCACCAGGATGCGATCAAGAAGGGCTTCGAGTCGATGGATGCCGCCGCCGCGGCGCAGGGCGTCGGCGTCGATGAGTTGGTATGGGCTGTGCCCTACCTGCCGATCGATCCGAAGGATCTCGGCCGCTCGTACGAGGCCGTCATCCGCGTGAACTCGCAGTCCGGCAAGGGTGGCGTTGCGTACCTCTTGAAGACCGACCACGCCCTGGACCTGCCGCGGAGACTGCAGATCGAGTTCTCGGGCGTCGTGCAGGCAAAGACGGATGCCGAGGGCGGCGAGGTCACCAGCGACCAGATCTGGTCGATCTTCACCGACGAATACCTGCCGAGCTCCGTCGCCGACGAGCGCTGGGGCCGTTTCGAACTGCTCTCCACCCGCACCGAAAGCGACATGACCGGTGACGTGGTCCTCGACGTGAAGCTCCGCGACGGCGACTCCGAGGTCTCGGCGCGCGGAAACGGCAACGGACCAGTAGCGGCGTTCCTGGAGGTGCTGCGCGAACAGGGCTTCGGGGTCACCGTCTACGACTACGTCGAGCACGCTCTCAGCGCCGGGGGTGACGCGCAGGCCGCGGCCTACGTCGAACTGCAGGTCGAAGGCGAGCGGTTGTGGGGTGTCGGTATCGACGGCGACATCTCGACGGCGTCGCTGAAGGCGATCGTCTCGGGCGTGAACCGCGCTATCCGCGTTCGCGAAGAGTCCGGAGTGCTCGCGGCCGTCTGACAGTCGAGCGCGCGCGGGGGTCGCCGGTCAGCCGGTTGCCCCCGCGTCGCCGTTGTCCGTTGCTAGCGGGGCGACGACAGTGATAGCTGATGTCTCGACGGCGACCTTCCGGCGGTAGAGGGCGCGTTGCTCGGGAAGCGAAATATCGAAGACGACGGCGAGGAGCCGGATGACCGTCGTCACGGCCACCGCGATGATCGCCGCGGCAGTCAACGGCGCCCCGAATGAGAACGAGACGGTGAGCACGACACACCCGGCGCCTGCAGCTACCGCGTAGAGCGATCCGACGTGCATGATGGCGACCGGTAGGCCCATCAGCACATCACGCAGGATGCCGCCACCGACTGCCGCGGCGACACCAACGAAGATCGCGGGCACTTCCGGAAGCCCGAGATACAGCGCCTTGCTCGTGCCGAACGCGCCGAACAGGCCGATGACGAGAGCGTCGAGTCCGACGATCAGCCAGCTGACGCGCTCGAGGATCGTTGCGAGCAGCATCCCCAGGAGCGCTGCCGCGACCGCGGTGAGCAGGTACCAGTTGGACTGCAACGTCGAAGGCGTGACGTTCAGCAGCAGGTCACGGATCAGACCGCCGCCCATCCCCATCACGATCCCGATGATCGCGACGCCGAGCAGGTCAAGGCGCCGCTGGCCACGGAATCCCGAGGCAAACAGAGCTCCCTGGAGGCCACCGAGCGCCACGGCGGAAAGATCCGCCCAGAGCGGGATCACGAAGAGCGGCTCGTTCACCCGTCTATTGTCGCTCGATGCCGGGATAATCGAGGGGTGCCCACTTACCGTGACGAAGTCGTGGTTCTGCGCACCCACAAACTGGGTGAGGCGGACCGGATCGTCACGCTACTGAGCAGGCGCCACGGCAAGGTTCGCGCCGTGGCGAAGGGCGTACGCCGCACATCGTCGCGGTTCGGCGCTCGCCTCGAGCCCTTCATGGTTGCCGATGTACTGCTGTACCAGGGGCGCTCGCTCGATATCGTGCAGCAGGCTGACAGCCTCGGCGCCTACGGCGCTGACATCGCGCTCCACTACGACAGGTACACGGCCGCGCACGCGATGGTCGAGGCCGCGGACCGGCTGACGGAGTCCGAGGCGACGACGCAGCAGTATCTTCTGCTGCTCGGCGGCCTTCGAGCGCTGGCTCGGGGCGAGCACGCGTCGCGCAGCATTCTCGACTCGTACCTGCTTCGCGTGATGGCTCTGTCGGGATGGGCGCCCGGGCTGGATGCGTGTGCGCGCTGCGGGCGCGTCGGGGAGCACACCTCCTTCGTCGCCCAGCTCGGCGGGATGGTGTGTTCCGAGTGCTCGCCGGTTGGCTCGGCGCGGGTGGATGCCGAGACCCTCGGAGTGTTGCGCGCGCTCATGACGGGGGAGTGGGACATCGTGGACGCGGCATCCGGTGGGGCAAACGGGGCGGCATCTGGCCTGATCGCGGCGTACACCCAGTGGCACCTCGAGCGCGGCATCCGTTCGCTCGAACACCTTGGCACCTTTGCGCCGCCTCCACAGCAGCCAGCAGCCGTTCAGACGATGGAACCCACTCCATGAGCCCCAAGCCCTACACCCACCGTGACGCCGTTCCCTACCGGCCGATCGATTGGACAGGTCTCTATCCGCCCGAGTTTCCCGCGGGCTCGGTACCGAACCATGTCGCCATCGTCATGGACGGAAACGGACGCTGGGCCAATCGGCAGGGTCTCACCCGTGTCGAGGGTCACAAGGCCGGCGAAGCGGCACTTCTCGATGTCGTGGCTGGCGCCATCCAAGCTGGCGTGAAGCACCTGTCGGTATATGCCTTTTCGACCGAGAACTGGTCGCGCTCACCCGACGAGGTCCGGTTCCTGATGGGCTTTAACCGCGATGTGCTGCACCGGCGTCGTGATCAGCTCAATGAGTGGGGTGTTCGGGTTCGCTGGGCTGGCCGCAAGCCTCGGCTGTGGTCGAGCGTGATCAAGGAACTGCAGTTCGCCGAGCAGCTGACCGCAGGCAATGACGTCCTGACGCTCACGATGTGCGTCAACTATGGGGGGCGTGTCGAGCTCGTCGACGCGGTGCGCTCCATCGCCGATGACGTGGCGGCGGGTCGCCTGCGAGCGTCGGCTGTGAGCGAGAAGCTCATCGCTCGACGGCTCTATCAGCCGGACATGCCGGATGTCGACCTGTTCATTCGATCAAGCGGAGAACAGCGCACATCGAACTTCCTTCTCTGGGAGTCGGCGTACGCGGAGTTCGTGTTCCTCGACACGCTATGGCCGGATTTTTCTCGCACGGACCTCTGGCGGGCGATCGATCTCTATCTCGGGCGGGATCGCCGGTTCGGTGGTGCCGTCGACACTCCGGAGGCGCCCGCTCTCTAGGCTGCTCGCTGGTAGGCGTCCACGCCTGATTCGGCTCGCCGCATATCGGCTCGTTTCCGACGAGTTGATCCTCGACGGCAATTCGCGTCAGAACCTTGCGACGTTTTGCCAGACCTGGCTGGAGCCCGAAGTTCGGGACCTGATGCGCGAGACACGCGATAAGAACATGGTCGACAAGGACGAGTATCCGCAGACCGCGGCGATTGAGGCGCGATGTGTTCACATCCTCGCCGACCTCTGGAACTCTCCCGAGGCGGAGAACACCCTCGGTACGTCGACGACCGGCTCGAGCGAGGCGGCGATGCTCGGCGGTATGGCCCTGCTGTGGAAATGGCGCGAGCGCCGGCGGGCAGCTGGTCTGTCGACGGACAAACCGAACCTCATCTGCGGGCCCGTTCAGGTGTGTTGGCACAAGTTCGCCCGCTACTGGGACATCGAGCTGCGCGAAATCCCCATGGAACATGACCGGCTGATCATGACGCCGGATGCGGTTCTTTCTCGCGCCGATGAGAACACGATCGGCGTGCTACCCACGTTGGGTGTTACCTTCACCGGCCAGTACGAGCCAGTGCAAGCAGTCAGTGCGGCACTGGATGACCTCCAGGCACGTACCGGACTCG
>NZ_DBHD01000184.1:0-22431 GCF_002296025.1 Microbacterium sp. UBA837 | reverse complement strand
ATCATCAACGATGGCAGTCCAGAGCACGGCATTCCGGCTATCTCGTGGAAACTCGTCGAGGGAGCCGAGCACGGATTCACCCTGTTTGATCTTGCCGACCGGCTGCGCACACGGGGCTGGCAGGTCCCGGCCTACACTATGCCCGCCGACCGGCAGGACTTGGCCGTACAGCGCATCCCCGTGCGCGCCGGCTTCAGCCGCGATGAGGCAAGCCTGCTGATGGATGACTACCGCGATGCCATTGCGCACTTCGACAAGCACCCCGTCTCGGTGCCGATGAGCGAGGAAGAGGCGGGCAGCTTCCACCACTGACCGGTGGTGAAGGCCTCGCGAGATCAGCGGGGGAGTGAGTCTTCGATCACCGCAACGATCGACGGATCGTCGGGCTTGGTCGTCGGGCGGAACCGGTGGACGGTGCCGTCGGGGGTGAGCAAGAACTTCTCGAAGTTCCAGAGCACCGGACCCCGCTTGCCCTCGGCATCCTTCGCCTTCTTGAGCGCCTTGTAGAGCGGCGCGGCGTGAGAGCCGTTGACTTTGACTTTCTCGGCGATCGGAAACGACACACCCCAGGTGGTCGAGCAGTAGTCGAGGATTTCGTCCATGCTGCCCGGCTCCTGACCCATGAACTGGTTGCAGGGGAACCCGACCACGGTGAATCCGCGATCACCGTAGGTCTTCTGAAGCTGCTCGAGCTGCGCATACTGCGGTGTCAGACCGCACTTTGAGGCGACATTGACCACCAGTACAACACCGTCGCCGTAGTCCCCGAGCGTCGCGGTCTGGCCGTCGGCGGTCACGAAGGGGATGTCACGAAGAGAAAGCTGCTGCACGTCGGTCATGGTTTCAGGCTACCGGCGGCTGCGGGGGAGGGCGCGGCACGTCGAGGCGCAGGTCTGGGAGAATGGGTGGATGCCGTCAACACCGTCAGCCACGTCTGTCGCGCCGTTGCGCATCGGCCCGATCACGGTCGACGCGCCGGTCGTGCTCGCGCCGATGGCCGGCATCACCAACACCGCGTTTCGGCGGTTGTGTCGCGAGTACGGCGCCGGTCTCTATGTCAGCGAGATGATCACGTCACGGGCACTCGTCGAGCGCAACGACACGACGATGCGGTTGATCACCCATCACGAGTCCGAAACGCCGCGATCGATTCAGCTCTACGGTGTGGATCCCGCCACGGTGGAGGGTGCGGTTCGGGTACTGGTCGAGGAAGACCGGGCAGATCACATCGACATGAACTTCGGATGCCCCGTCCCGAAAGTCACGCGCAAGGGCGGCGGCGCCGCCCTGCCGTGGAAGCTCGGCCTCTTCCGTGAGATCGTGACGCGCGCCGTACTCGCGGCGGGGCCCATCCCCGTGACGGTAAAGATGCGTAAGGGAATCGACGACGACCATCTCACCTATCTCCAAGCCGGCAGAATCGCCGAGGATGCCGGGGTCTCAGCCGTCGCGCTTCACGCTCGCACCGCCGCCCAGTTCTACTCCGGGGAAGCTGACTGGGAGGCGATCGCCCGACTCAAGGAGCACGTCACGTCAGTTCCGGTGCTCGGCAACGGCGACATCTGGGCCGCCGAGGACGCGACGCGGATGATGGCCGAGACCGGGTGTGATGGGGTCGTCGTGGGTCGGGGATGCCTTGGGCGGCCCTGGCTGTTCGGAGAGCTGGCGCGGGCGTTCGATGTGGATGCCGGCCCGACCGTGGACGCGAACCTCGGGTTCGTCGCGCAGGCGTTTCGCCGGCATGCCGAGCTCCTCGTCGAGTTCTTCGAGGACGAGGGCCGCGGCTGTCGCGACATCCGTAAGCACGTCGCCTGGTACTTCAAGGGCTACCCGGTAGGCGGTGATCTGCGTGCTCGGCTCGCGACGGCATCCTCGCTCGCCGAGATCGACGAGCTTCTCGCGGAGCTGGACCTGGACGCCCCCTATCCCGGCGCCGCCGCCGAGGGCCAGCGTGGGCGCGCAGGGAGCCCGAAGCGACCCGCCCTGCCCGACCGGTGGCTTGAGTCGCAGGAGATCGACGGCGTGGAATCGTGCGCGCTGGCCGAGGCCGAACTGGATCACAGCGGTGGCTGAGCGGGGCATTCCGGTGCATCCGGGATATACGGATGCCGATGCCGAGCGATTCTACGCTGAGCACCACCGATCGCAGCGCGACGGCTTCGCACGGGATCGGGCGCGCGTGCTGCATTCGGCTGCGCTTCGTCGACTTGCCGCAAAGACCCAAGTCTTGAGCCCGGCAAGTCCTGCGGACTTCGCTCGCAACCGCTTGACGCACTCGCTCGAGGTCGCGCAGGTCGGGCGCGAGCTTGCGACGGCGCTGCAGCTCGCACCTGACGTGGTCGATACCGCGTGCCTGAGTCACGACCTGGGGCATCCTCCCTTCGGCCATAACGGCGAGCGCGCCCTGAACGACTGGGCAGAAGACATCGGCGGGTTCGAGGGGAACGCGCAGACCCTGCGCATCCTGTCGCGCCTGGAGCCCAAGGTGATCGACGCCACCGGCCGAAGCCACGGCCTCAACCTCACGCGCGCGAGCCTGGATGCCACCTGCAAGTACCCGTGGACTTCCGCGCATCCGCTTCCTGATCCCGGTGGCCGGCTCAAGTACGGGGTATACGACGAGGATGAGGCGGTCTTCACGTGGATGCGCGAGGGCGCTCCCGGCCGCGTTCGCTGCATCGAGGCCGAGGTCATGGATCTCTCCGACGACATCGCCTATTCCGTACACGATTTCGAGGACGCCATCGTCAACGGGTACCTCGACCCCGCGCGCCTGGCCGACCCTGCCGAGCATGACGCGCTCATCCAGGCCATCCAGACCTGGGTGGGATACGACTTTGCGCGGGACGAGCTCGAGGACGCCCTCTATCGCCTCATGCGGATGCCGGAATGGGTTGCCAGTTTCTCGGGAACGCGCTCCGACCTCGCGCGGTTGAAGAACCTGACCAGCGACCTCATTGGACGCTTCGCGCGTGCCGCCGTGACGGCGACCCGGGCAGCAGCCGGAGGTCCGGAACTGACGCGTTTTCACGCACACGTCGTGGTGCCTCGTGTCATCGAGGCCGAGATGGGGGTGCTCAAGGGCATCATTGGTGCTGTGGTGGTGAGTATCGACGGCCGCAAGGCGCTGTACAAAGAGCAGCGGCGCCTGCTCAAGCGCCTGGCCACAGCGCTGTGGGAGAACCCGCATGAGCTGGATGCTGTGCACCGTGAAGACTTCGATCACGCCACGACCGACCGCGAACGGCGCCGCACCATCGTCGATCAAGTCGCAAGCCTGACCGATCAGCACGCGATCTCGTGGCACGGCCGCCTCGTTGGCGAGGTCGATGTCGCATCCCTCGGCATCTGGGTGCCCGGCGCGCCGATGCGGGCCCGGTAGGGCGGCCTGATGCCAGGACGGATCGCGCAGGCCGACATCGACGAGGTGAAGGCGCGGACGAACATCGCCGATGTGATCGGCGAGCGTGTAGCCCTCAAGCCCGCCGGTGTCGGTTCGCTGAAGGGACTGTGCCCCTTCCACGATGAGCGCAGCCCGAGCTTCCATGTGCGACCGCAGGTCGGCTTCTATCACTGCTTCGGGTGTGGCGAGTCCGGCGATGTGTACTCGTTCCTGCGCAAGATGGACCACCTGAGCTTCACCGAGGCTGTCGAGCGGTTGGCCGGGCGGATCGGCTACACCCTGCACTTCGAGGAGGGCGGCGCGGCACCGGAGAACTCGGGACGTAGTCGCCTCTACGCGGCAAACGCTGCAGCTGCCGAGTACTTTCGAGCCCAGCTTCTGACGCCCGAGGCCGAGGTCGGACGCCGGTTTCTGGGTGAGCGAGGGTTCGACGCTGCTGCCGCTGCGCACTTCGGGGTGGGCTTTGCGCCCAAGGGCTGGTCAAACCTCTCAGACGCTCTCGCTGGGCAAGGTTTCACGCGCGAGGAGCTGTTGGCTGCGGGGCTGCTCTCGCAGGGCCAGCGCGGCACGTACGACCGCTTTCGTGGCCGCCTCATCTGGCCGATCCGAGATGTGACCAGCCAAGTCGTCGGGTTCGGGGCGCGACGGCTGCTCGAGGATGACCAGGGGCCGAAGTACCTGAACACCCCAGAGACCTCGATCTACCGGAAGTCGCAGGTACTGTACGGCCTCGACCTTGCCAAGCGAGACATTTCCCGGGAGCATCGCGTCGTGGTCGTCGAGGGCTATACCGATGTCATGGCGTGTCATCTCGCAGGCATCACGACGGCGATCGCAACCTGTGGAACGGCGTTCGGCAGCGATCACATCACGGTGCTCAGGCGTGTCATGGGCGACGATTCGAGCGGGGGAGAGGTCGTCTTCACCTTCGACCCGGATGCCGCGGGTCAGAAGGCGGCGCTCCGCGCCTTCGCCGACGAGAAGCGCTTTTCGGCACAGACGTACGTGGCCGTGGCGCCGGACGGGCTAGACCCGTGCGACCTGAGGCTCGCTCGTGGTGACGACGCCGTGCGCGCCCTCATGACAACCAAGGCGCCGATGTTCGAGTTCGTCATCGACCAGCGCCTTTCGCAGTACGACCTCGGCACTGTGGAGGGGCGCGCCGCAGCGCTCCGCGCAGCCGCACCTGTTGTCGCCGACATCCGAGACCCGTCGTTGCGACCCGGGTACGTCCGCGTCCTCGCGCGCCGGATCGGTCTGGATCTCGACGAGGTGAGCGCAGCGGTATCGCGAGCTTCCCGTTCGCGTGACACGGGCGGGTCGCTGCAGCGGCGTGGGCGCGATGACGCGCCGCCGGCTGATGAGCGCCAGCATCCGGATGACGGAGCCGCCGCCTCCGCACCGGTGCTGATCCCGACGATCGCGTCGCTTCCTCGTACCCGCGATGTCGTGATCGAGCGTGACGCGCTCATGGCGGCTCTGCAATTCGGGCACCGCCTCGACGATGCGACGGTCCGTCGCGCCCTGGGAGCGGCGTTCCAGCACCCCGCGCTCGATGCCGTTCGTGCCGCCGTGGTCGAGGCGCCCGATTACACGCGAGCGGGATGGGCAGTGCAGGCCGTTGACACCATCCGCGAGCCCTACCGCGCGCTCGGCTCGGAGCTGCTCATGTCTGCGTTCCCGGCCCTCGGCGAGGCGGATGCCGCAGCCTCGGCATCCGATTTGATGCGTCGATTGATCGTGCGACGCGTCGATTCGGAGAAGGCGGAACTGGTTCGCGCAGTCCAGCGCGTGCCTCCGGACTCCGAGGAGGGGCGTCGGATTCGCCTGCAGCTGCGCGAGCTCGATCTGGAGCGGCAGCGCTGGACAGGCGACACCGAACGCTGATCGACCGGGACTCTGGACTGGATCCCAGCGCAACGGCACGGCAGGATGAGGGTATGTCTCCTCGTCGCAGAGCCACCGAAGCGGCGATCGTGTGCTCGGACCTCTCGATCAGTCACACCGGTCGCGGCGAGACCGACAAGCTCATCGACGGGATCACCTTCACTGTCGCTCGCGGCTCGGTTCTTGCGCTCATGGGTCCTACCGGCGCCGGAAAATCGAGCCTCCTTTCGGTGCTTGCTGGTCGCGCGCACGAAGGCGTGTCGGTCACCGGGGGAGACGCGCTCGTCGATGGCATCTCGGTCCGGCGCCCCGGCAGGGCGATCCGCGAACTGACATATTTCGCCGGCTACCTGCCTCAATCAGCCGGCGCACACTTGCCCTCCCGGCTCACGGTCTCGGAGGTCATCGCCGAGCCGATCACCTCGAGGGAGCGGCGAATCAACCAGAAGGCCCTCGCGATCCGCGTCGCGGGCCTGCTCGATGAGCTCATGCTTCCCCTGGGCGTTGCGAACAAGTTCCCCTACGAGCTTTCGGCGGGGATGCGCCAGCGTGTGGCGCTCGCCCGAGGCCTCGTCGTCGACCCGCGGATTCTCGTGGCCGACGAACCGTTCGCGAATCTCGATGTCGAAGTCCGCAAAGCCGCGCGCGAGGCCATCACGCGGCGACGAGATGACACCGGCATGGCAGCTGTCGTCTCCACGCATGACCCCGAAGCCGTGAAGGAACTCGACGCGAACGTGCTCGTGCTGCGCGGTGGGCACGTCGTCGCCTTCGGCCACGGTACGAACGATCTGATCTGGACGCCGAGCGCAGAAGCAGACCGCCGCTTCGTCGTGTCCTGACGGCGCGACGAGGGCCTGGCTCGCGTCGTTGAAACCCCGTCGGCTTTGCTAAGATAGTGGGGTTGCCCGCTGCGGCGGGCATTTTCCTCGGTAGCTCAATTGGCAGAGCAATCGGCTGTTAACCGATAGGTTCTTGGTTCGAGTCCAAGCCGGGGAGCCATTACTCCATACCCTCGTCTTCCGTTCAGGCGTCGAGGTCGTCGACTCCTGGCATCCACGACTTCCCTGGTGTGCCCCAGCCCTGTTTGCGGGAGATCTTCTGGGCGGTGCGCCAGTCGCGGTCACCGAGCCGGTCCAGGTAGAGCACACCGTCGAGGTGGTCGAATTCGTGTTGCAGGATGCGGGCACGCCATCCGTCGACCTCGATGTCGACGGGCTGGCCGTCGAGATCGATCCCGGTGACCCGGGCACGCTCGGAGCGGCGCAGCGGGAACCGCTCACCCGGGAACGAGAGGCATCCCTCCGACTCCTCATCGGGATCGGGCTCGCCCGGTTCCAGGGGAGTGATCCACAGCTCCGGGTTGATGACCACGCCTCGCCACGGTGCACCGTCGTCATCGGTGTAGCTGTAGGTGAAGATCCGAAGCCCTACGCCTACCTGCGGGGCCGCCAGGCCGACGCCAGGAGCGGCATCCATCGTCTCGTACATGTCAGCGACGAGCTGACGGATGTCATCGCTGATCTCCGCGACGGGAGTGGCGGGAGCGTGGAGGACGGGATCGCCCATGATGCGGATCGGGAGAACAGCCATGCGACAAGCCTATTGAGACACACGGCGTCTGGCCGACGCCGGGATAGGGTCGAATGGTGCTCCTCCTGACCGTGTCGGCAAGCGTGACCGACCAGATCACTGAGGCGTTCCGCGACCCCGCGATCCTCGCCGGGATTCCCCTTGCGCTGCTCGGCGCCATCTTCATGTCGTTCGGTGCCCAGTATCAGTACCGGGGCGTCCAGAAGGTTGAGAAGCTCACCGGCCGCTCTGGCGGGAACGGGCTCGATCGCAATCATCTTCTGAACTTGCTGCGGCGGCCATCGTGGCTGGCGGGCACCATCATGTTGGGGCTCGCGATCGTCTGCCAGCTCGCGGCGCTTTCGGTGGCGCCGCTGATCCTGGTGCAACCGCTCGGAGCCGTCTCGCTGGTCATCACCACCCTGCTCAACGCCCGCATCAGTGGGCATCGCCCCACGCGCCAGTCGATTCGATCGATCATCGCGGCAGTGGGCGGGATCTTCATCTTCGTGACGATCGCCGCGTTCTTTGCCACCGAGCGCCCCGTCACGCAGGCGCAGCTGCTGGTCATCCTCGGTCTGCTGGCGGTGACCATCGTCATTTTCGCCGTTCTCTGGCTCGTGTTCCGCAAGCACGGTCTAGCGCTGTTCTACATCGTCGCCTCAGGCGTTCTCTACGGCTTCGTGGCGACACTCGCGAAGGTGGTCCTGAGCCGGATCCGGGACCAGAACTTCGACTGGCTCACTCTGCTGTGCGTCGTCGCCCTGTTGGCGGCGGTGGCGGTCGGTGCGTACTTCGTCCAGACGGCGTACAGCCTCGGGCCACCCGATCTCGTGATCGCGGGCCTGACGGTGATCGACCCGATCGTGGCGGTGGTCATCGGGCTCGTCGTGCTGCAGGAAGCCGAGACTGCGCCGCTGTGGGCCTTCATCGGGTTCGGGGTCGCCGGCGCCCTCGCCGTATACGGAGTGATCAGCCTGGCGCGCAACCACCCCCAGGTGATCAGCGACAGCCTCGAGCTACCGTTCACGCGCGGAAGCTCCTCGGACGATTGATCGGCAGACGGTTCGAAGTCCGCGTCGTGAGCGCACGCCCGGTACGCTGATCTGGCAGGGGGCGGTGGCCAAGCTGGTCAAGGCAGCGGGCTCATAACCCGACGATCGTGGGTTCAAGTCCCACCCGCCCTACGAACAGAGCCCCGCCGTCTGGCGGGGTTCTGTTCGTTGTCGGGGGTGTTGCCGCGAACGCACCTTGTGGGTGGGCCCCATTCGCCGGAGGCTCCGCGGATCGCGTAGCGAGCCGTGGAGGGGCGAAAGGGACAAGTCCCACCCGCCCTACGAGCAGAGCCCCGCCGTCTGGCGGGGTTCTGTTCGTTGTCGGGGGTGTTGCCGAGAGCGCGCCTGGGGGTGGGCGGGTGTTGCCGCCGAACGCTATTCCGCCTTCGGCTTGGTTGTGCGCCGGGAGGTGGCTACTTGCACGGGTTCGCTCGCGGCGGCATCCGCCATACCGGAGCCGAAGGCACGGCCGACGGCCTGCCCCTGGATGATGGTGGCGAGGTCAATGCCGGTTGCCGCCTGAACACTGTCGAAAACCGACTTCATGGCTGTCGCGCTGTCGGCCCCGATGACGCGGGATGCGCCCTCCTCGCCGGATCCGCCACCGACGATCGAGACGTTGCCGATGGCGGAGTAGCCCTTCGCGAACTCCGCCATGATCGAGGGGAGCACATCGAGCACGCGCTGAGACAGAATCGCCTCCTGGTTCGAAGCGATGGCTTCGGCCTCGGTTTCGATCGACTCGGCACGCGCCTGACCTTCGGCCCGGATCGCGTCGGCCTCGGCCTCTGCGCGCAGGCGCCGCGCGGTGGCTTCTGCGTCCGCGAGGGCGCGCAGTGCGCTGGCCTCACCGGCGGCGCGCGCCTCGGCAGCGGCTGCCTCACCGGCGGCGCGGGCCCGATCCGCTTCAGCCTGCTGCTCGGCGATTCGGGTGCGAGCCTCAGCTTCTTTGATCTTCTCGATCGCGGCAGCCTCTGCGGCACGTTCGCGAGTGTAGAGCTCGGCCTGAGCACGCGTCTCAGCCTCGTATCGCTGAGCGTCGGCGACGCGCTTGACGTCGGCATCCAGCTGTGCCTGCCGGTTCTCGGCCTGCTGCTGCAGAACCGCCTGCTCAGCCTGGGCTCTCGCGAGTTGCTCAGCCTGTTCGGCCTCGGCGCGGGCGCGACCGATACCGGCATTCGCATTGGCGGTATTGGTGTCCAGCGCCGTCTGCTCGATCAGGTTCGCTTCTTGGTTCGCGATGTTCTTCTGATTGATCGCGCGGTCGGCGTTGGTCTGCGCAATCTCGGCGGCCTGGCGTTTGGCCTGGATCTCGGGTGCGCCGAGCGACTGGATGTAGCCCATCGCGTCAGTGATTCCCTTGATCTGGAACGAGTCGAGGATGAGGCCCTGCTCGGCGAGCTCCTGAGAGACATCGGCGGCGATCTGATCCGAGAACTTCTTGCGCTCGCGCATGAGTTCGACGACCGACAGCGTCGCAACGATTCCGCGCAGCGCTCCCTCAAGCTGCTCCGTGGTGAACTGTTCGATCGCCTTGTCCTGTGACGCGAAACGCTCGGCGGCACGGCGGACGAACACCGGGTCGGACCCGATCTTGACGATCGCAACGCCATCGACGTTGAGCGTCACATTGTCGAGCGACTGCGCCTCGGCGTTCAACGACACCTGGCGAGAACGCAGGGAGATGATCTCGTGACGCTGCGTGATGGGGTTGACCAGTGACTTGCCGTTGACGATCACGGTGACCGGGGATTCGGACATCTCCGATCGGCTCGTGCCGTCGGCATCCATCACCGTGGTCTGCACTCGCTGCTTGCGGCCCGAGATGACAAGGGCCTCGTCCGCGCGAGCGACCTTGATCCACGCCTTCGCCAACAGGAGGCCGATGAGCGCGATGATGATCGCCGCAACGACTGCTATCCCGATGATGATCAGAATGCCGACAAAACCGGCTGCCTCCATGGATGTCTTCTTTTGGTTCAGGCGCGCGCTCGAACAAGCGCGCGCCGAGAGCCGCATGTTGCCCCCGGGTTCAGCCTTTCAGACGGACGGGCTCCGGCAAAGCCCGAATATCGCGCCCTGCACCGGTGAATCACAGGCTTGTGATTCGGGTCGCCCCGGGCGATAATGGGCCCAATAACAGAACAGCCACAGATCTCCTGAGGACGTTGGGGAAGACGCACCTCAGAACGGAGATCAATATGGCTACATCAATGACGCGCGGTGTGGTGATGATTCACTCCGCGCCGCGGGCGTTGTGCCCCCACCTGGAGTGGGCGGTGGGACGCGCGCTCGGTCGCGCGGTGAGCTTCGACTGGGCCGACCAGCCGGTATTGCCCGGCGCGCGGCGCGCTGAGTACTTCTGGTCAGGACCTGTCGGCACGGGAGCTGCGATTACGTCAGCCATGCACGGTTGGGAGCACCTGCGTTTCGAGGTGACCGAAGATCCGTCGGCCGCCTCAGACGGCGCTCGGTGGATGCACACGCCGGACCTCGGCATCCATCATGCGCAGACGGATGCCGCAGGCAACGTGGTCGTCGGGGAGGACCGCGTCCGGTACGCGCTGGAACTGGCGATACGGGACGTTCATGACATGCAGCGCGAACTGCAGGTCGCGCTCGGTTCGGCATGGGATGACGAACTCGAGCCGTTTCGTCACGCCAGTGACGACGCGCCAGTGGTGTGGCTTCACAAGGTGGGGTAGCAGGCTTCGCGTGCAGCGCGCGTGCGTACCGGATGTCGGATGAGTCGATTCCCGGCGCTGGGAGAGCGTGGCAGCACGTGACGATGAGAACGGGTTCCTCCGGGCAGAGTTGCGGAGGGGCCCGTTCTGCGTTTGGCTTCAGCAGTTCGGCGGCGTCGGATGACCAGCCGGCGGGCGCCCCTGGATCTCGCCCCAGGCGTATCCGCTGACCGCGTTGCCGTCGAGTGTGCCGGAGTACGAGAACAGCCCCTCGTAGACGGCGCGCCCGAGTGCGTTCAGCTCCTGGTCTTGGGCGGTGGCGTTGAAGACGAGGTCGGCCGCGGGTCGCGATGCCGAGGCATCCAGCTTCACGGCGTAGGACAGCTCATAGACGTAGCAGCTATGCGGCGAGGTCCACGTGCTCGTCGGATCCGGCGTGATGTGGATCGCGCCCTGCGGCCAGTTGGCGGTCGGCTGAAGGGTGCCATTGCCTGACTGGGAAGATCCGGCTCCGCCGAGCATGGCGTAGTAGAGGTTCCCAACGTCCTGCTGGCCGGTCACCGCGATCAGCATGCCCTGGTCGGTGTCGGGTAGTTGGACCGAGAACTCCGTCCATGCGTACCCGTTGCTGACGATGTACGTGGCGGAATCGTTGTACGTCTCGGTGAGATTGTCGAAGAACAGCACGCCTCCGGTGCCGCCTCCCGCGTAGGTCGATCCGATCTGAATCGACCACGACTCGACCTCGACGAGCGGCATCGAGTAGTAGTGCGAGCCCTGGCCGGTCATCGGGTCGCCTGTGGCGGCGAGGTAGCTTCCGATGTCCCCGCCGTAGTCGTTCATGATCCGGGTGCGCTGGTCGGTGGTCGCGATCGGGCCACCGGATGCCGGGAGCGGCATCCCATCGAACATCCACAGCGGGAAGAACCCGTTGGGTCCGTATCCCCACTGGATGATCCCTGTCGTGTCACGCGCGCGGATAGTCAGGGAGGTCGGCTCGCTGACGCCGGATTGGTAAATTCCGGTGTCGACCGAGACGGTGAGCTCGTAGATCGCGCCGACGGCGCCGATGGATCCGGAAACGACCCGCATGTCGACCGTCTGAGGCGGCTCGCCGTGATTCTGCTGCTCGACGTGGATGCTCCACGGCTGGTAGGTGATGCTCGTGGGAACCGTGATGTCGGCGAGGCCGTCGATTCCACCGAACGCGGGTCCGCTGTTCTGGTCGAGCCGGTTGAAGATGAGCCCTGATTCTTCAATGGTGAGGAGGGGAACCTGAAGGCCGGGGATGACAGAGTTTCCCTGCGACATCAACGCGATCGCGTTGATGCTCCCGTCGTCACCGACGAGGTGCCCGAAGAACTCGTAGGACTGCGAGTCGTACTGGGGGAGACCGGTTGACAGGTAGGCCCGGAATCCGGTGCAGTCCCGACCCTGTGCGAGCGGCACCGGTGAGTACTGGGCGATGGAGCCGAACGCGAGAACGGGATCCGCGGGTGGTGTGTTGCTGGTGGGGCACGCCGGCGGGATCGTGGGTGTCGGCGTCGGCGTCGGTGTCGGCGAGGGCGCCGGGTCGGGGTTCGAGGTCGGTTGCGGTGTTGGACGACCGGAGCCGCCCGTGCCGCCGCCGTGACCTGGATCGATCGGTGCTGGCGGAGCGGGCGTCGGACGAGAGGTCGGAGTGGCAGTGGGGGTAGCGGTCGGCGTCGATTGACGCCCCTGGATGGTTGCCGAGGGCGACGAGGAGGGGGACGCTGAGGTCTCCGGTGCGGCAGTGGGAGGTCCGAAGGTGCACCCACTCAGCCCGAGGAAGGACAGCGCCATGACCGGAGCCAGCACCATCGCACGAACAGAACCCACAGGTTGAGTCTGCCACACGGGGTCAGCCCGGCTGAGCGTCCCTAGACGCTGCGGAACGCCGCGACGGCGTTGTGTCCGCCGAATCCGAACGAGTTGCTGATAGCGACATGATCGCCGTCGCGGAGTTCGACGGCTTCGCCCACCCGCAGCGGAATCTCGGGGTCCTGTTCTGTGATGTTGATCGTCGGGGGAGCGAGGCGGTTGTGCAGCGCCAAGACGGTGAAGACTGCCTCCAGAGCACCCGTTCCACCGAGCAGGTGTCCGGTGGAAGCCTTGGTCGCAGAGACGGGGATCTCGTGCACGCGGTCGCCGAAGACCGACAGCAACGCCTTGTACTCGGCGATATCACCCGTAGGTGTTGAGGTGGCGTGTGCGTTGATGTGCGTGACATCGTCGACTGAGGCGTCAGCCTGTTCGAGAGCCTGCCGCACCGCCCGTGAGGCGCCGAGGCCTTCAGGCTCGGGAGCCGTGATGTGGTACGAGTCGGCAGTGACGGACCCGCCGGCTACGACGGCGTATATTCGGGCGCCGCGGGCCCGAGCGTGCTCTTCGGTCTCGAGCACGAGGGCGGCAGCCCCCTCGCCCATGACGAAGCCGTCCCGGTCGATGCTGTAGGGGCGTGAGGCGTGCGCGGGGTCGTCGTTGCGCCGTGAAAGGGCCTGCATCGACGCGAAGGCCGCGAGGGTGATCGGGTGGATCACCGACTCGGTGCCGCCCGCGATCACGACGTCGGCGAGGCCGAGACGGATGTGTTCGACGGCGTTGACGATCGACTCGGTGCTGGATGCACAGGCCGAGGCCACGGTCCGTGCGTAGGCGCGCGCTTCCAGGTGCATCGAAATGGCCGCTGCAGGCGCGTTGGGCATGAGCATGGGAACCGACATCGGCATGACGCGCCGCGGACCCTTTTCACGAAGCGTGTCCCAGCCATCGAGGAGAGTCCACAGGCCGCCGATCCCCGTAGCGAAGTCGACACCGAGGCGTTCGGGTTCGACCTCCGGGGTTCCGGCATCCGCCCACGCTTCGCGGGCAGCCACCAGGGCGTACTGCGACGACGGGTCGAGGCGCTTGGCCTCGGGCCGGGCCAGGACGGTTTCCGCCGGGACGCGTGCCGAAGCGGCGAACGTTACGGGAAGCTCGTACTTCGCGACCCAGTCGTGTTCGAGCGAGCGCGCGCCGGATTCGCCGGCCAGCAGTGCCGACCAGGAATCGGGCGCCGTTCCTCCGATGGGGGTGGTGGCGCCGATGCCGGTGACGACGATACGTGAACTGCTCATGTAGTCCTCAGGGATGGTCCGGTGGGGGCTGCGCCCCCACCGGAGATCGGGTCACGCCTGGTTCGACGTGATGTAGGTGACGGCGTCGCCGACGGTCTTGAGGTTCTTGACCTCGTCGTCGGGAATGGTCACGCCGAACTTCTCCTCGGCGTTGACGACGATGGTCATCATCGAGATCGAGTCGATGTCGAGGTCGTCGGTGAACGACTTCTCCATGGCGACCTCGTCGGCCGAGATGCCGGTCTCGTCGGTGATGAGTTCGGCGAGTCCTGCGAGGACGTCGTCGTTTGTGAGTGCCATGGGTGTCTCCCTCTGGGTTGATATGGATGGGTTGTGGTCGGTGTGGGCCTCAGGTGAGGCCGTCCTGCCAGTCTAGAGTTCGAGGCTCCGCCGTCACGGGAGCACGACGACCTGCGCGCCGTAGACCAGCCCCGCTCCGAAGCCGATCTGCAGGGCGAGGCCGCCGCTCAGTTCGGGGTGCTCCGCCAGAAGCCGGTGCGTGGCGAGCGGGATGGAGGCGGCGGAGGTGTTTCCGGTCGTCTCGATGTCGCGTCCGATCACCACGGACTCGGGAAGGCCGAGCTGCTTCGCGAACTCGTCGATGATTCGCATGTTTGCCTGGTGCGGAACGAAGGCTGCGAGGTCGGATGCCTCGACGCCGGCAGCCGCGAGGGCTTCACGGGCAACCTTGACCATCTCCCATACCGCCCAGCGGAAGACCGTCGGGCCCTCCTGGCGGAGCGTGGGCCAGGGCGCAGTTCCATCCCGGAACTCTGTCAGTGTGTGGTTCATCCCGACAGCGTCGGCCTTTGAGCCATCCGAGCCCCACACCGTCGGGCCGATACCTGGTGTTTCGGAGGGGCCGACAACGGCAGCACCTGCACCGTCGCCGAGGAGGAAAGAGATCGAGCGGTCGGTCGGGTCGACGATGTCACTGAGCTTCTCAGCGCCGATCACGACGGCGTAGTGCGCGCCGCCCCCGCGGATGAGAGCATCGGCCTGCCCCACGCCGTACGCGAACCCCGCACATGCGGCGTTGAGATCGTACGCTGCGGCATCTTTAGCCCCGATGCGCTCCGCAACAATCGCCGAAACTGACGGGGTCTGCCGGGGGTTGGAGATCGTCGCCACGATCACCGCGTCGATCTTGTCCGGAGCGACGCCCGACTTCGAGACGGCTTCGGTGGCAGCATCCGCGGCAAGGTCGATCGCGGTGGTCGTCTCGACCGCGCGCACTCGGGTCACGATTCCCGTCCGTTGGCGGATCCACTCGTCGCTTGAGTCGATCGGACCGACGAGCTCACCGTTCGGAACGACGCGCTCGCCCCGGGCAGCGCCATAGGCGTAGATCCGGGTGTGCGCAGCGCCCTGGGGCTGACGAAGGGACACGGTCATTCGGCTTCTCCTTGAGCGGATGCGGTGGCCACAAGCTCGGCTGCAGACGTGAGGTCTTCGGGAGTCTTGACCGCGACTGAGGGTACTCCGCGCAGAGCACGCTTCGCGAGGCCGACAAGCGTGCCGCCGGGAGCGAACTCGATCAGTCCCTTCACGCTCGCGGCTGCGAACGACTGCATACACGCGTCCCACCGAACCGGGGATGCAACCTGATCGACGACGAGCGAGAGTGCCTCCGCGCAGCTGTTCACGAGCGAACCGTCTCGATTCGTCCACAACTGCAGGCCCGGGTCTGACGGGGTGACGGCTGCTACGGCTGACCGCAGTGTCTCGACCGCTGGCGCCATGTAGTGCGTATGGAAGGCACCCGCAACCGAGAGCGGAATCACACGGGTCCCCGTCGGGGGCTCGGCGCTTAGCGCGGCGAGCGCCTCAGCCGCACCTGCGGCCACGATCTGGCCACCGCCGTTGAAGTTCGCCGGGGTGAGATCGAGCGACGCGAGACGCTCCTCAACCACTGCCTGGTCGCCGCCGATCACGGCGCTCATTCCGGTGTCAGCGAGCGATGCTGCATCCGCCATCGCCCGGCCGCGGATCCCGACGAGCCGCAGGGCAGTCTCCGCATCAATGACCCCCGCAGCTGCCAGCGCGGCGAACTCGCCCACCGAGTGCCCGGCGACCCCGTCGACCGGCGCAGAGGCGCTCTGCGTAAAGAGCTCCCACGACAGAACGGAGGCGGCGACGATGAGCGGCTGCGCGATTCGCGTGTCACGAATAGTCTCAGCGTCCGCCTCGGTTCCCGCCTCGATGAGGTCGACCTCTGCCCACTGCGAGAACTGATCGAGACGTGCGCGGACCCCATCGCGTTCGAGCCAGGGCCGGAGGAATCCTGGTGTTTGGGAGCCTTGACCAGGGAAGAGGGCGATGATCACCATCCCATCCTGCCAGCGTGTCGAGCGGTCATTCTGGAGATTCTGATCGAGAAAACGCGCATTCGTTTGTCGCGCGTCTACACGCTCAGGCTGACACGCGGCGGTGCAGCGCGGCAGGTCGGCGACGCACCGACTCCGTGCCGATCGATCCCAGGATGAGTGCAGTCTGGAGGATGAGCGCCTCCCGGGGACCCGTGGCATCCCAGCCGATGACCTCCGAGACCCGCTTGAGGCGATACCGAACCGTGTTGGGGTGTACGAACAGTTCACGCGCGGTGGCCTCGAGCGACCGGCCGTTGTCGAGGTAGCTCCACAGGGTCGTGACCAGATCCGTCGAATGCGCATGAAGCGGACGGTAGATGCGCTCGATCAAGGTCTGCTTGGCCAACGGATCGCCGGCGAGGGCGCGCTCGGGCAGCAGATCGTCGGCTTCGACCGGCCGTGGCGCATGCCGCCACGCTCGGGCAACGGCAAAACCGGCCAGGGCCGCCCGCGCGCTCATGCTTGCATCGACCAATGCCGGCACCGCGGGGCCGAGCACGAGGTAGCCCGGCCCAAAGCCGGGCTCGAGGCGACGAGCGATCTCGGGGAAGGGCAAGTCCTGCTCCGCGTCTTCCGCCCGTGGTGACGGCTCCGACCGCCCGATCACCAGAACCAGTCGCGACCCCTGCACGCCGATCAGAACATCCACGCCGAGCTTGCGCGCGGTTCGGCGCAGCTGGTCGACGTCGAACTGCGGCGGCGTCGTGCCCACCAGAACAGCGACTTCGCCGTGACCATGCCATCCGAGTGCGGCAATCCGACTCGGGAGCTCCTCGTCGGCCTCGCCCGTGAGGATCGAATCCACGACGAGGGCCTCAAGACGTGCATCCCACAGTCCCCGCGCTTCGGCGGCTCGCGCATACACGTCGGCCGCGGCGAACGCGACCTCCCGGGAGTAGAGGAGGATCGCCTCACGCAGACTTTCGCTCTTGCTCGCGATCCGCTCCTCCGTGACCGTCACTGAGACGCGGATGAGCTGAAGCGTCTGCTGCAGGCTCACGCTGCGCAACAGCTCGCGGGGCGCGGCGGCGAAGATGTCGGCGGCGATCCAGGGCGTCGACTGCGGATCGTCGTACCACTGGATGAAGGATGTGATTCCCGCCTGAGCGACCAGGCCTACCGCGGACCGACGCGCAGGCGGCATCTCCGAGTACCAGGGCAGACTCTGCTCGAGTCGCTGAATCGTCGCGGTCGCGAGATCCCCCGAGATGCGGCGTAGCCACGCCAGAGTCTCGGCCTTGTCGGTGGGATGCGCTGTCATGGCCGGGTCGTCAGCTCTCCCCGCCCGCGTTTCCGCTTGTGCCCGCCTTGACGTTGTGCAGGTCATACTTGCGGATCGCCTGGCCGGCAAGGGCCCGATCGACGGCTCCCTCCTCGGCCAACGCCTGCAGCGTGCGCACCACGATCGAGGGGCCGTCGATCTTGAAGTAGCGTCGCGCAGCCGGACGCGTGTCCGAGAAGCCGAAGCCGTCGGCGCCGAGCGTCGCGAAACGCCCCGGAACCCACGGACGGATCTGATCCTGAACGGCGTGCATGAAGTCACTGACGGCGACCACGGGGCCCTCGGCGTCCTGCAGCTTCTCGCTGATGTACGCGCGGCGGGGCTCGTTTTCGGGGTACAAGAAGTTGTGCTCGTCGGCGGCGAGGCCGTCGCGGCGCAGTTCGGTCCACGACGTCACCGACCACACGTCGGCCTGAACGCCCCAATCGTCGCGCAGCAACTGCTGGGCTTCGAGCGCCCACGGCACACCGACCCCCGATGCCAGAAGCTGGGCACGCGGGCCCTCACCCTCGGCGGTGGAGATGCGATGGATGCCGCGCACGATGCCCTCGACATCCACACCCTCGGGCTCCGCAGGCTGAACAAGCGGCTCGTTGTAGACCGTGAGGTAGTACATGACGTCGGGGTCGGGGTGGTGTCCGCCGTACATCCGCTCCAGGCCCGACTGCACGATGTGCGCGATCTCGTACCCGTATGCCGGGTCGTACGAGACCGTGGCCGGGTTCGTCGACGCCAGAAGGTGCGAGTGGCCATCGGCGTGCTGGAGACCTTCACCTGTCAGGGTTGTCCGTCCCGCGGTCGCGCCGATCACGAAGCCGCGCGTCATCTGGTCGCCGGCGGCCCACTGCGCGTCGCCCGTCCGCTGGAACCCGAACATCGAGTAGAAGACGTACACCGGAATGAGCGGCTCGCCGTGCGTTGCGTAGGACGTGCCCGTGGCGGTGAACGCGGCCAGCGCGCCGGCCTCGTTGATGCCGACGTGCATGATCTGACCCTGCGGGCTCTCCTTGTAGGCGAGAAGCAGATCGCGGTCGACCGAGGTGTAGTTCTGGCCGTGCGGGTTATAGATCTTCTGCGTCGGGAAGAACGCGTCGATCCCGAAGGTGCGTGCCTCGTCGGGAATGATCGGCACGATGCGGTTGCCGAATCCCTTCGCGCGCAGCAGGTCCTTGAGCAGGCGCACGAACGCCATCGTGGTGGCGACTTCTTGCGTACCCGACCCCTTCTTTGGCATGGCATACACGTCGTCGCCCGGCAGCGTGATCGCGGTGTGCGAGGTTCGGCGCTGGGGGAGGAACCCGCCGAGGGACCGACGGCGCTCCATCATGTACTGGATGGTCTCGTCCTGCGGTCCGGGGTTGTAGTACGGCGGCAGGTACGGGTTCTCCTCGAGCTGGGCATCCGAGATGGGGATACGCATCGAGTCGCGGAAGTGCTTGAGATCCTCGAGCGTCATCTTCTTCATCTGGTGGGTCGCGTTACGACCCTCGAAGTGGTGACCGAGGCCGTAGCCCTTGATCGTCTTGGCGATGATGACGGTGGGCTGGCCCTTGTGCTCGACTGCCGCCTTGTAGGCCGCGTAGACCTTGCGGTAGTCAAGGCCACCGCGGCGCAGCTTGCCCCAGATCTCGTCGTCGGTCCAATCCTTAACGAGCGCCGCCGTGCGCTCATCGCGGCCGAAGAAGTGCTCACGGATGAATGCGCCGTCTTCAGCACGGTAGGTCTGGAAGTCGCCGTCCGGCGTGGTGTTCATCAGGTGCACGAGCGCGCCGTCGGTGTCCTTGGCGAGCAGTTCGTCCCAGCCGGTTCCCCAGACGACCTTGATGACGTTCCAGCCCGCGCCCCGGAAGAAGCTCTCGAGCTCCTGGATGATCTTCCCGTTGCCACGCACGGGACCGTCGAGACGTTGCAGGTTCGCGTTGATCACGAACGTGAGGTTGTCGAGGCCTTCGTTAGCGGCTACCTGAAGCTGACCGCGGCTTTCGACCTCGTCCATTTCCCCGTCGCCGAGGAACGCCCAGACGTGGCTGTCGCCGACATCCTTGATGCCACGGTTCGTCAGGTACTTGTTGGTCATCGCCTGGTAGATCGCGTTGATCGGCCCGAGACCCATCGACACGGTCGGGAACTGCCAGTAGTCCGGCATGAGACGCGGGTGCGGGTACGACGGCAGACCGTTGGGTGCCGCCGACTTCTCCTGCCGGAAGCCGTCGAGCTGTGCTTCGGTCAGGCGTCCCTCCAGGAAGGAGCGAGCGTAGGTTCCGGGGGAGGCATGCCCCTGGATGAAGATCTGATCGCCGCCGGACGGGTGATCCGGGCCGCGGAAGAAGTGGTTGAAGCCGACCTCGTAGAGGGACGCGGACGAGGCGTAGGTCGAGATGTGACCGCCGACGCTGATGCCCGGACGCTGCGCGCGGTGGACCGTGATGGCAGCATTCCAGCGAATCCAGCGACGGTAGCGGCGCTCCAGCTCCTCGTCACCGGGGAACTCAGGCTCCGCATCCGGCGAGATCGTGTTGATGTAGTCGGTGGTTGGCACCTGCGGCACGTTGAGCTGGAGCTCGTGCGATGTCTGCAACAGGCTCAGCATGATTTCCCTGCCTCGCCCCTGGCCCTTGGCCGAGACGAGCTGGTGGAGGGACTCCTGCCATTCCGCAGTCTCGTCGGGGTCGCTGTCGAGCGGTCCCTGCGAGTACGGATCCTGATCGTTGACGGTCACGTGAAACCTTTCTTCGACGGGCAGGGTGTGCCACGAACGGGCGGCCGTGCGCTGCAGGGTGAGCATCGCAGGGTCTGGTCGTGCGCGTGTCTGTACGGCAGACCACGACCCAGCCTAGCGAGTCCCGCATCCGGTGGGAGCGGGCGAGGCGGCCGGGCTCGGTCAGCCGAAACCATGGATGCCGCTTTGGCCCCGTAGACTCGCCTCGAGGGCCTTTAGCTCAGCTGGTAGAGCGCCACGTTTACACCGTGGATGTCGTCGGTTCGATCCCGGCAGGGCCCACATGAATGCGAGTCCCGACGACCAGCGGCGTCTTCTCGAGGTCGCTGCCTTGGACGCCCGCATCCGGAGTGCCGCCGCAGCGGCGCGTTCACCCGAACAGGCCGCGCGGATCTCTGAGCTGATGCAGGCGCGCACCGAGCTGAATCAAGACCTCGTTCGGGCGCGGGGGACCGTCGATGACGTCCGCGCCGAGCAGCGTCGCCTCGACGACGATCTGAAGGTCGTCGAGGCCCGCATCGCCCGCGATACGGCACGGCTCGCCGACTCGGCCAACGCCAAGGAGGCGCAGAACCTCGAGCACGAGCTAGCGGCTCTGGCGCGGCGAAAGAGTGATCTGGAAGACGCCGACCTCGAGGCGATGGAGCGTGCGGAGGCTGCCGAAGAGATTGTCGCCGGCCTCGAAGCTCGACTTCGAGAGGTCAACGAAGAAGGCGTATCGCTCAGCGCCGCGGCGAAGGCGGCGGTATCAGCGGCCCAGGCCGACGAGGCTGCCGCGACCCGTGACCGCGAGGCTGTCGCATCCACGGTCGCCTCCGATCTTCTCGGTCTCTACGACAAGCTCGCCCAGCGAAGCGCCGGTGCCGCCCTGTTGACCCGACAGACCTGCGGCGGATGCCACATGGTGCTTGCTGGCAGCGACCTCAGCGCGCTGCGTGCCGCCGCGCCGGAGTCTGTCGTCACCTGCCCCGAGTGCGGCTGCATCCTCGTGCGCACGGAGGAGTCGGGTCTCTAGCTCAGCCGGCAGCTAGACCCCGCGGGGCGCCGCGTAGACCCCGCGGGGCGCCGCGTAGACTCGGCGGTGCGAATGGGTCGGCCGGACGGTCGCGTCGTGGCGGTGCCACGCCGAGGAACGTCCGGGCTCCACAGGGCAGGGCGGTGGGTAACACCCACCCGGAGCAATCCGCGAGACAGTGCCACAGAAAGCAGACCGCCGGGCTCGTCCCGGTAAGGGTGAAAGGGTGGTGTAAGAGACCACCGGGGTCGTGGCGACACGACCCGCACGGTAAACCTCGTCCGGAGCAAGGCCAGACAGGGGATGATGACGCGGCTCGCCGAGTCCCCGGGTAGGCCGCTAGAGCGGCGCGGCAACGCGTCGCCGAGAGAGATGACCGTCGACGGAGCAGCGCTCCCGAACAGAACCCGGCGTACAGGCCGGCCCATTCGCCCTGTCGGGGCCGTACAGCTCCCGACAGGGCCGCCCTCTCACTGCGCGGCGGTGGCCTGCGCGAGCTGCGGCATCGCCCCGAGCGAGAGTGCAGCTGCGCCGATGATCCCGGAGTTGTTGCGGTGCACCGCCGGCACGATCGGGGTGTTGAGCTTCAGCAGCGGCAGGAACTCCTCCGGGTGCTTCGAAACGCCGCCACCCACGACGAAAAGGTCGGGGGAGAAGAGGAACTCGAGGTGGCTGTAGTACCACTGCAGCCGCTTAGCCCACTTTGCCCAGGACAGTTCTTCCCGCTCCATGGCGGAATAGGCCGCGTAGTACTCGGCATCCTTGTCCTTGCCAGGGCGAGCGAGGTGGCCGAGTTCTGAATTGGGAATCAGGACGCCGTTGTAGATCATCGCCGAGCCGATGCCGGTGCCGAGGGTGGTGAGCAAGACGAGTCCCTCAACACCCTTCGCCGCGCCGTAGCGCACCTCGGCAACGCCGGCGACATCGGCATCGTTGGCGAAATGGATGTCGCGGCCCAGCCCGTCTTCGAAGAACTTCTCAGCCTCGAAGCCGATCCACTTTTCCGAAACGTTCGCCGCCGACAGGGTCTTGCCGTTCTTCACGATCGCGGGGAACGCAACGCCCAGGGGGATATCCGAGTCCGCCACCTCGAGCGTTTCGAGAACCTGCTTGACGGCATTCAGCACCGCGGGCGGCTCGGCTCCGGGCGGGGTGGGGACCTTGATGCGATCGGTGACGAGCTCACCCGCTTCGAGGTCGACAACACCCCCCTTGATTCCCGTGCCGCCGATGTCGATGCCCACTGCTCGGGTCAGGTCAGATGCCATGCGATCAGCCTACCCATCCCGGCGCCTCCGATCAGTAGGA
>NZ_DBHD01000131.1:22336-44660 GCF_002296025.1 Microbacterium sp. UBA837 | reverse complement strand
TCCTTCGCGCTGCCGTTGGGTGCCGAAAACGACCACGGACACGATCACGGTGACACCGGTTCGGCCCATCACACGGATGCCGACCGCGGCCGCGCCGCGACGGAGGGGACCGAGCAGGGCAATGCGCTTGCCCACGCGCGGCATCCGGTCGCCCTGGCCGGCACGGTTGTCGCAGGAGTGATAGCCAGTGCCGTCGTGGTCGGCGCGCTCGCCCTGCCACCCTCGTCGCTGTCGCCGCAGTTCGCCTCGACGAGCGCCTCGACCACGCCGGTGCTGTTCGGCGGCCGGGATGTCGTCACCCTGGCATCCACGGGCGATACGGCGACCTTCGGGGTGGGCGAGTGGGCGACGGTGTTCGCGACGGCGACAGACCCGGCATCCTTCGACGGCGACGCCGTCACTCTGACCGGTTTCGTCTCCCCGGGCGATGCCGGGGCCGGCTTCCTGCTGTCGCGGTTCGTCATCACCCACTGCGTCATCGACGCGCAACTGGCCGCGGTGCCGATCGCGTGGGGCGGCACGGCAGCGCCCGAGGGCGAGTGGGCTACCGTGACGGGCACGGTGCGCTCGGACTCCGACGGGCGGCTGCACATCGCTGCCGACTCGGTCGAGACCGTACCCGAGCCCGAGGACCCGTATGAGTACTGACGCGGGCCGTCGGCGCGACTCGGCTGCGCCGTCGCGCCGACAGCGAGCTGCCCGTCGACGACTGCGGGGATTCGTCCTCGGCTTCGTCGGGGTCGCTGCGGCCATCGGGCTCGTCGGCGCGCTCGGAGCCGCGGCCACCGTTCTCATGGGGCCGCGAGTGACCGCGGTGCAGGTCGACCCGTCAGCTGCCATCGCGGCATCCGGGTCCCGGCTCATCGTGACGACCTCGCAGTCGCTCGCCGACGTCGACCCGACCTCTGTCACGGTGACCCCCGCAACACCGTTCGACATCGACACCTCGGGTCGCAGCATCGGGGTGCGCTTCACGGTTCCGCTCGATGCCGACACCGAGTACACCGTCACGATCGACGGGGTGACCGGAGTGTCGGAAGGTCCGTCATCCACGATCACCGAGACGTTCACCACCCCGCCGAGCGAGGTGTTCCTGCTGCAGCGCGGGACTGTCGATGGCGACACGATCTTCCGCACCGACCTCACCGGTGAAGCCGCCGTAGCCGTGTTCGCCCACCCGCGCATCGAGGACTACCGTGCGACCCGCGATCACCTTGTCGTGCTCGTCGATGAAGACGGCGAAAGCGCGCTGATCGTGACCGACCTCGACGGGCAGAACCCGGTCGAACTGACACTGCCGGGCAGTGGATATATCGCTGATCTGCAGATCGCTGACCGGGGCGATCGGATTGGATACCTGTTCACCTCGTCGACGGTCGGGACGGGTTCGGGTGACGAATCGGCGCTGTACACGGCATCGCTCGACACCCCGACCGCCGAGCCCGCGAAGGTCGTCGTCGCGGGCGCCGACGAGCGCGTCGCGCAATGGTCGTTCGTGCCCGACACCGACAGTGTGTTGCTGGTCGCCTTCGACGGAAACCTGTTGCTGACCGACCCCGAGGGCTCGGCTCCGACCGCTCTCGGTACGGCGCTCGCGATCGATGGCATAGCTCCGGGAACCGCTCAGGCGATCGTCGAGCGCATCGATGGGCTCGTTGTACTCGACCTCCTGACCGGCGAGGAGACGCCGCTGGATGTCGGCACCGACCCGGCGGTGATCGGCAGCGTCATGCCGCTCCCGCGCGGGGGGACCCTGCGCACGACGTTCCCGATCGCCGATAGCGGGCTGCCGACCGGTGCGACATCCGTCGTCCTGGTCGATGACACCGGGGCGTCGAGGAGGTGTTCTCGGCGCCGGATACCGACGCTGTCCTGCAGACCTGCGTGTCGCCGAGCGGTCAGTATGCGGCGATGCTCGTGGCGCCGGACCTGGCATCCAACCCCTACGACACCTACCAACTGCCCCTTCCTGCGACCGTCGAGACGCACATCGTCGAACTGCCGCGGGACGAGACTTCGGAAGCTCGCGAACTCGTGGCGCTCGCTGGCTCGTCGATCTCGTGGTGCCGACAGTCGGTGTCGTGGCGGTGACGGTTCCCGACGGTCTGCGTCCGGCAACGCGCGACGACCTCTCAGCCCTGCCGGTGGAAGTCGCACCGACACTCCTCGGAGCCCATCTGGTCGTCGAGGCCGGCGGTGAGCGCGTCGTCGCCCGACTCACCGAGGTCGAGGCCTACCACGGTGCCGGGACTGGCGATGTTCCCGACCCCGGCTCTCACGCGCGGTCGGGCCGAAGCCCGCGTAATGCCACGATGTGGGGCGAACCGGGTCACCTCTACGTCTACCTCAGCCACGGCATCCACGCCTGCGTGAACATCGTGTGCGCACCCGAGGGCGTGGCCGGTGGAGTGCTGCTGCGCGCGGGCGAGATCATCGACGGCATCGACGTGGCGACGGCGCGTCGATCCCGTAGCGGGAGGGCCCCCGCGGGACGTGATCTCGCACGTGGACCGGGCCGGCTCGGTCAGGCGCTCGGGCTCACCTCGACAGCGCACGACGGCATCGACGCGATCACCGGAGTGCCGCAGGCGGGCGCGATCGCCACTCTGATGCTGCGTGAGGCTCCTGTCACCTTGGTGGCACGCGGTCCGCGCGTCGGCGTCGCAGGGGTCGCTGGAACGGATGCCTTCCCCTGGCGCTTCTGGATCCCCGGCGACCCGACGGTCTCGGCGTTTCGTTGGGGACGTGGTGCTGGACCTGAGGCTTTCGGCACCCGCACAGCCGAACGCGCCCCGGAGGCGTGAGCTTCCGGGGCGCGTCAGGGATGAGATCAGCTGGCCTGCAGCGACTCCTCGAGTGCGGCATCCGCGGCCTTGAGGATTCCCGCGGCCACCTCGAGTCCCTCGATGCGGCCGAGCTCGGTGTCTTCGTGCTCGATGTTGACGTAGATGTCGGGGTCGACCTCGTGCAGCGCGCGGAGGAACTCCGTCCAGAAGGCGACGTCGTGACCCTTTCCGAGAGCGACGAAGTCCCACGCAGAGTTCTTCGGCCACTCGTTGGCCCACTCGTCGCCACCGAGGTTGACACGCGGTTCCTCCGGCGACAGCTTGCGGAAGCTGTTGTCGAGCACACCGTAGAGCGCGGCGTTCTCGGTGTTGATGCGTACGTCCTTCGCAGCAGCCTGGAAGACGAGTGGACCGAGGTGGCGCACGACGGCGACCGGGTCCATCTGCTGCCAGAACAGGTGGGAGGCATCGAGCTCGACGCCGACGTGGGTCGCCCCGGTCAGTTCGACGAGCTTGAACACATCAGCGGAGTTGAACACGATGTTCTGGGGGTGCAGCTCGAGCGCCACCTTCACATCGTGGTCGGCGGCCAGTCGGTCGGTCTCGCGCCAGTAATCCGCAGCGATCTGCCACTGGTAGTCGAGGACCTCCAACGCGGCGGAGTTCCAGGCGTTGACGATCCAGTTCGGGCGCGTCGCGCCGGGCTCCCCACCGGGAAGGCCCGACATGGTCACGACGCGGTGCTGGCCGAGGCGATTCGCGAGACGGATGGCGCGCCGGACGTCCTCGCCGTGCTTGTCGCCGATGACGGGGTTCGGATGCAGCGGGTTGCCGTTGCAGTTCAGGCCGGCGATGCCGACTCCGGTTCCCTCGAACAGTCCGAGGAAGTCGTCCCGGGCAGCATCGCTGACGAGGATGTCGTCCATCGTGGGGACGTGTGTGGCGGGGAGGAACCCGCCGGTGTTGATCTCGAGGCCGGTCAGCCCCAGATCGGCGACGACCTTGATCGCCTCGGGGAGGGAGCGGTCGTGCAGGATCGCGTTGTAGATGCCGAGTCGCATGGTGGGTGTGTCCTTTCTCAGATTCCGACCGGGACGGTCGCGCCGCCCTGGGCTGCGGACTGCGCGACGGCGTCGAGCAGGAGCATGTTGCGAAGTCCGTCGGCGAAGTCCGCATTGCGCGGCAGCGACTCCGACTCGGGGATGCCGGCGACCTCTTCGAGGAAGGCTCGGGCCTGGAAGATGAATCCGTCGTTCTGGCCGATGCCGACGCCCGGAGCATCCATGGGCAGGCCGCCGCGCCAATACGGGTGCGCGGGACCGAGCACGACCGTGCGGTAACCGGAGGTTCCGGGGTCTTCGTCGGGCGTGAAGATCTCGATCTGGCCCGGGTTGCGGAAGTCGAACCGGGCGGCGCCCTTCTCGCAGAAGACCTCGAAGCTGAGCGAGTTGGGGTGACCGGCCGCGACGCGCGAGACCTGGAGGTTTCCGGTGGCGCCGTTCTCGAACTGCGCCGAGAACGTTGCCACATCGTCGTTCTCGACGGTGTCGCGCTCCTCGCTGACGGCGCCGCCCTCATGGCCGACGACCGTGCCGAGTGGCTTCGGTCGCGTCGGGAACACCGTGCTGAGCGTTCCGCCGCGCACGGACGTGATGTCGGCGCCGACGGCGAACTCCGTCAGATAAGACAGGTGGCTCCCGATGTCGGCGAGCGCGCCGGACCCGTTCGGGCCCTTGTAGCGCCAGCTGATCGGGCCTTCGGGGTCGCAGCCGTAGTCGGCCCAGTAGCTGGCGCTGATGTTCAGCGGGCGACCCAGACGTCCCGACTGCACGAGGCGGCGGATGGACGCGATGCCCGGCGAACGACGGAAGGTGAGGCCGATGCGTCCCAGAGCCGAGGCTTTCTCGGCCGCCGCGACCATGGCGCGGGCATCCTCGATCGTGTCCGACAGGGGCTTCTCGCACAGCACGTGCTTGCCGGCGGCCAGCAGTGCCTCGACGATCTCCCGGTGGAGACGGTTGGCGACGACCACCGACACGACGTCGATGTCGTCCGCCTCGACGATCGCCTCCCAGGAGGTGTCGAACCGTTCGTATCCGAACCGCGCGGCCGTCGACTCTGCCAGCGGTGCGTAGACATCCGCGATGGAGACCAGCCGGACAGGGGGAAGGACGCTGTCGTACAGCGTGGGTGCGGTCCGGTAGGCGGCGGCGTGAGCCTTTCCTGCCATCCCGGCGCCGATGACGGCGACGCCGATGCTCATGGGTTCTCCAGGGTTGTCAGAACCGGCGTCCTCACGGCGCCGGTGCGGTGAGAAAGCCCCAGGCGGAGCATCCCAGGACGACTATAGAATTGACCGAATGTACTGTCAAAGGTGTTTTTGCTGACGACCCTTCAGGAGATGTCGACGACGGCTCCCCGGGCGGCGCTCTCCCGCGCGGCATCCAGCACCGCGAGTACGGCGATCCCCTCTTCCGCGGGGACGGGCCCGCGTCCTCCGTCGCCGACCGCCGCTGCGAACCCGTCGTAGTAGGCCGTGTAGTCGCCTTGAGCCGAAGGTACGAGCGTGTCGCCTGCGCGCGTGCGCAGGGTCCCCCATCGTTCGGGCGACTCGAATCCCCAGGTGTCCCGTGAACCCGCCGGTCGCGCTCCGGCCAGGATGGCGTCCACCTGCACGTCGGTGTACTCCGAGACGTACGACCCCTCGGTGCCATGCAGTCGGATCTCACGAGAGGTGAGTCGGTCGAGCTTGGAGGACGAGATGTGCGAGTGGCATCCACTCGCGTGCTCGATCGTGAGGGCGAAGCCGCAGTCTGTCGCGCCCGCCGGCAACTCGACGACATCGAGGATCGCGTGAACGCGACGGGCCGGTCCGCACAGGTACAGAGCCTGATCGACGACGTGGCTGCCGAGATCGCGGAGCAGTCCTCCGCCCTCGCCGGCCTCGAGAGTGCTCGGGTCGTCTTGGTCGCACCGCAGATCCAGCCGGCGGAGATCGCCGAGGATGCCGGAGTCGAGGACACCCCTCGCGGTGACGATGTCGGCGTCGAGTCGCCGGTTGTGGAAGACGTTCAGAAGCAGCCCGGCGGCATCCGCCGCGTCGGCGAGTTCGCGCGCTGCGGCGGCGCTGGGGGCGAACGGCTTATCGGCGACGACGTGCATCCCCAGGCCGAGAGCCTCGAGCACGAGCGCCTGGCGAGTGGTCGGGGGTGTCGAGATCACGACGGCATCCACGCCCGCGTCGGCCAGGTCTTCGAGCGATGAGAAGACCGGCACATCGGGCAGATCCTCATGGACTTGCGCGATCCGTTCGGAGGAGCGTGCGACGACGCCGACGAGCTCGCACTGGTCGGATGCCTGCAGGTAGGGAGCGTGGAACAGTCGCCCGCCGACGCCGTAGCCGACGAGGCCGATGCGGATCGCCATGGGGGTCCTTCCGAGGAGGGGTGTGCCGGATCATCACAACGAGTAGCGAGATTGACAGAACAATTGCCCGCGGTCAACCCTGACGGGGTGCGATCGCGGCGTGGCCGGCGTCCCGGGGGAGCCGCCACGCTCCCCACAGCGGAACGAGCAGCAAGGCCGCGGTCGCCGCGAGCGCAAAGCGGTAGGCCCAGACGTCGTCGACTCCGAGGGCGGCTGAGGCGACGGCGCCGCCGTGGACCAGCAGCGCGGCCCAGGCGACTCCGAGCACCGTCGCCACCTGCTGCAGAGTGGACGAGAGGGTGTTGGCCGCGGCCAGGCGCTCGGGTGGCACGTCGGTGAACTGGATGGTGGCGTACGCGGTGAAACCCGACGAGCGGAACACCCCGCTCATCGTGAGAAGGATGACGATCACGACGATGGAGGTTCCCGCGTCGACCCCCGCCAGACCGATCAGCGCGAGGGCGCCGAGCGCCACGGACCACGTGAGCAGGCGCCGGAAGCCCCACCGCCGGATGAGCCGCGTCGTGAAGGGCTTGATCCCCACGTTCCCGGCGAAGATCGCGGCGACGGCCAATCCCGCAGCCCAGGCCTCCCAGCCGAAGGCGAGCTGATACTGCAGGGTGACGATGAGGGGAACGGCCGTGATCGTCATCCGGTAGACCGCCCCGCTGAGGTTGGCCACTCGGAAGGTCGCCGACCTCATCAGGGTCCAATCCAGCAGGGCGCCTGCGCGCGCCGCAGTCGAGCGGACCGCGTAGGCCCCGGCCGTGATGCCGATCGCGAGGGCAGCGAGCGCGACGCCGAGCGGAGCCGCCCGGGTGGCGATGCCCTCGGCGCCGAGGGTGATCAGCACGAGAGCGGCGCCGATCCAGGCGAATCCCCACCAGTCGAAGCGCGTGCGGGAAGCATCATCCGCACTGCGTGGCACGACCTTCAGGCCGATGAGGATCGCCGCGACGCCGAGCGGGATGTTCAGCAGGAAGATCCAGCGCCACCCGACCGTATCGGTCAGGACCCCGCCGATCGCCGGGGCGATCACGGGAGCGATCAGGCCGGGCCAGGTCAGGTAGGCCACGGCTTCGAGCAGTTCGGCGGGGCGTGCCGTTCGCAGCACCGCGGTGCGGCCGACCGGGATCATGAGCGCGCCGCCGAAGCCCTGCACGATGCGCCACGTTGTGAGGGCGATGAGGTCGCCCGACAGTGCACATCCGAGCGAGCCGATGGTGAAGATCGCGACCGCAAGGAGGAACACCACTCGGACGCCGAGTCTGTCGCCCAGCCAGCCGGTCGCCGGGAGGGCTATTGCGACCACCAGGAGGTATGCGACGATCGTCACACTTGCTCCGACGGCAGTGACGCCGAGCTCGGATGCGATGGCCGGCAGGGCCGTCTGAAGGATCGTGGCATCGATGCTCTCCATGAAGAACGCCCCGGCCGCGAGCAGCGCCAGACCGCGGGAAAAGCGGGTCGGCGGGATCACAGACGCTCCTTCCGGAAAGTAACGATAAGGTAACGGAACAGACAAGCGGTTGTCCGTATGTACGGACATATTGCACGATGACGGTGATCAAAGCCGATCCGCCGCGACGTTCGCGGCTCAACAATGAAGGGAGTCGCGGGATGAAGTCCTCGCTGCTCACATCCGTCGCCGCTCACCCGAAGCGCCGCGGCAAGGCCCTGGCCGCGCTCGCCGCGGTGGGGATCGCAACCCTCACCCTCGCCGGCTGCACCGGTGGCGGCTCGAACCCTGACCCGACAGACACCACCAACGGTGGTGGGGGCGCCGACGGCATCTCCGTCGTCGTCATGGGCGGCGCAACGGACGACCCGTTCTGGTCGACGGTGAAGAACGGTGGCGAGGCCGCCGCGAAGGCCGTCGAGGCTGCAGGTGGCTCCGTCACCTTCCTTGCGATGCCCAACTACGAGAACTTCAACGCTGACGCGGCGAAGCTCGTGCAGAACATCCTCTCCCTGAACCCCAGCGCGGCGGTCATCCCCGACTGGGTGCCCGACGCACAGAACGACGCGATCAAGGCGATCACCGCCAAGGGCATCCCGGTGTTCCTCTACAACACCGGCATCGACCAGGTCGAGGCTGTCGGAGCTGAGGGCTACATCGGCTCGGACGACTACGAGTCGGGCAAGCTCGCCGGTGAGACCTTCGCCGAGGCCGGAGCAAAGCACGCGGTGTGTGTCAACACGCTTCCCGGGACCACCAACGCCGACGCCCGTTGCCAGGGTGTCGAGGACGGTGCCACCCCCGGCGGCACGAAGTACACGCAGCTCGCACTGCCGACCTCGCAGTTCGGTGACCCGACCGCGGTGGCCCAGGCCATCAAGGGCGCCCTGCTCGAGGACCCGACGATCGACGCGATCTTCACGCCCGGTCAGGCCGACACCAACGCGGCCGCAAGCGGCATCGACCAGGCCGGCCTCACCGGCAAGGTGTTCCTCGGCGGTCAGAACTTCGACGCCGAGTCGCTCAAGCGCATCTCGGACGGCACGCAGTTGTTCGCGATCGACCAGCAGGGCTACTCGCAGGGCTTCTACGGTGTCTCGGCAGCCTTCCAGCTGGCCGCCTACGGCATCCAGCTCGCGGTCGACCCGTTCCTGACCGGTCCGGCGCTCATCGACGAGAGCAACGTCGCGACGGCCGAGAAGGGCGTCGAGCTCGGCGTTCGCTGACCCACATGGGGTGGCGCGGGGAACACTCTTCGCGCCACCCCATCTCCACTCCGGGAGCAATCCCGGGCACGCACGACACAGAAAGCGCGTTACATGTCCACCAAAGCTCCCGAAGGAAGCCCTCGCACTCGCGCGGCCGTGTCGCCGGCGACATCGGCTGCGCCGGTGATCGGCGTCAAGTCGCAGCGATCCTTCTCTGATCTCGTTCGTCGCCCCGAGACGGGCGCACTGTTCGGTACGGTGCTCGTCTTCGTCTTCTTCGCCATCTTCGGTGGCGAGACCTTCTTGAGCTCCGGCGGGTTCGCCAGTTGGCTGAATGTCGGTGCGGAACTCGCCCTGGTCGCGCTCCCGGTCGCTCTCCTCATGATCTCCGGCGAGTTCGACCTGTCGGTCGGATCCGTCGTCGCTGCGAGTTCCGTGACCCTCGCGATCGTCTCGGGGACATTCGGCCTCCCCCAGATCGTCGGGATTCTCGCAGCGCTGGCCGTCGGCGCTCTCGTCGGGTTTGTCAATGGCATCCTGGTCGCTCGCACCAACGTTCCTTCGTTCATCGTCACTCTGGCCATGCAGTTCGCGCTCGCGGGCTTGACTCTCGGCCTCGCGCGGGTGATCTCGGGAAGCACGAGCATCCCGCTCACGCCGGATCCCTTCTTCAAGGCCATCTTCGGAACCTTGATCAATGGACAGTTCGAAGTCGCGATCTTCTGGGCGATCGGTGCAGCACTGGTTGTGGCATGGATCCTCCAGATGAGCAAGTACGGCAACTGGATCTTCGCCATCGGTGGCGACGCCGTGAGCGCTCGCGCCGCCGGTATCCCCGTCCCCCGAGTCAAGGTCTCCCTCTTCATGGCCACGAGCATCGGTGCGGCCCTGGTCGGCATCATCCAGACCATGCTCTACAACGGTGCCGCGACGGGCGCGGGCGTCTCGTTCCTGTTCAACTCGATCATCGCTGTCGTCGTCGGTGGCGTGCTCCTCACCGGCGGCTACGGCTCGGTGGTCGGCGTGGTCTTCGGAACGATGACATTCGCGATCGTGAACCAGGGCATCTACTACACCGGCTGGAACTCGGACTGGGCCTCGCTCATCCTCGGCATCCTGCTCCTGGCCGCCGTGCTCATGAACAACACCTTCCGTCGACTCGCGCTTTCGGGTGGAGCGACCAAGACAAAGAAGAAGGGAGCCTGACATGACCACGCCGCTTCTCAAGCTCGCACAGGTCTCCAAGCAGTTCGGCGGCAACTATGCCCTGACGGACATCTCGATCGAGGTCAACCCCGGCGAAGTGCTCTGCCTGCTCGGCGACAACGGTGCCGGAAAGTCGACCCTGATCAAGACCTTGTCAGGTGTGCACAAGCCCTCGTCCGGAACCGTCGAAGTCGAGGGGGTGCCGACCGTCTTCGAAAGCCCGAAGGACGCATCCGCGCTCGGTATCGCCACGGTGCACCAATACGGGGGAACCTTCCCCCTGATGTCCATCTCGCGGAACTTCTTCGTCGGTCAGGAGCCGACCAAGGGCCCGTGGCCGTTCAAGTACTTCGACCGCAAGAAGGCGGGCGAGATCACCGTCACCGAGATGCAGAAGCTGGGCATCACGCGCGTGACCGACGGCGACCGCCTCGCGGGCAGCCTTTCGGGTGGTGAGCGCCAGTCTCTGGCCATCGCCCGCGCCGTGTACTTCGGTGCGCGGGTCCTCATCCTCGATGAGCCAACCTCGGCCCTGGGTGTCAAGCAGTCCACCCACGTGCTGCGTCTGATCATGCATGCGCGAGCGCAGGGTATCGCGGTCGTGTTCGTCACGCACAACGTCACTCACGCGATGGCCGTGGGAGATCGTTTCGCGGTGCTCATCCACGGGAAGAAGGCCGACGACTTCCGCAAGGGCGAGCGCACGCGCGAGCAGATCACCGACCTCATGGCCGGTGGCGAGGCCATGGCCGAACTCGAGGCTGAGCTGGCCGAACTGACCGGCCCCATCCGCACCAAGTAAGCGGCCGAAAGAGGGGCGGGGATGCGCTGCCGCGCTCCCGCCCCTCTTTCCTTCCCGGACACACTCCCCTATAATGTTCATATGACAGGACAAAGTCCTTCACGAGAGAGAAGAGCGAGCAATGGCGACGACGCCCGATAGCCGCTACGACGTCGTGACGATCGGGCGGATCGGCATCGATGTCTACCCGCTGCAAGACGGAGTGGGACTCGAGGATGTCGAGACCTTCGGCAAGTACCTCGGTGGCAGCGCGACCAATGTCGCGATCGCCGCGGCCCGCCACGGACTGCGGACGGCGGTGATCACGGCGACCGGGGACGACCCGTTCGGACGTTTCGCACACCGCGAGCTCACGCGGCTCGGGGTCGACGACCGGTTCGTGGCGACCGTGCCGGACCTGAACACCCCGGTCACGTTCTGCGAGATCTTTCCGCCTGACAACTTCCCGCTCTACTTCTACCGGACGCCGATCGCGCCGGACCTGGTGCTCACCAACGACAACCTCGACCTTGACGCGATCAGCCGCGCAAGAGTGTTCTGGGCGACCGTCACGGGCCTGTCCAAAGACCCCAGCCGCACGGCGCACCACACTGCCTGGGAGGCGCGGGGTCGGGCGCCGCTGACGATCCTCGACCTCGACTACCGGCCGATGTTCTGGCCGTCGGCCGAGGCCGCGACGCGCGAAGTCGAGAAGGCGCTCTGCAAGGTCACCGTCGCCGTCGGCAACCGGGAGGAGTGCGAGGTCGCCGTCGGCGAGAGCGACCCGCACCGCGCAGCCGACGCCCTCCTCGAACGAGGCGTCGAGCTGGCCGTCGTCAAGCAGGGCCCGCGGGGCGTGCTGGCGAAGACCCGATCCGAGAGCGTCGAGGTGGAGCCTTATCCCGTCGAGGTGATCAACGGTCTCGGCGCCGGCGACGGCTTCGGCGGAGCGCTGTGCTACGGCCTCCTCCAAAACTGGCCGCTCAAGCGCGTGATCCGCTTCGCGAACATCGCGGGCGCGATCGTCGCCACCCGGCGCGAGTGCTCCACGGCGATGCCGACCTCCGATGAAGTCGAAGCAGTTCTCGCGGAGGTATCGCATGTCTCTGTCTGAAACCCTCGATACTCTGCCCGCAGAGGCGCTCGATCGCCTCCGCAGCATCCGCCATTCGCAGCCGGCGACGATCCCGACGCTGATGGCCGAACGGTCCCGCCGTCGGCTCGTGACCGGCGACGGGCGGCTGTTCATCATCGCCGCCGACCACCCCGCCCGCGGCGCGCTCGGGGTGGGACGAAACGGCATGGCCATGGCCAACCGCTACGACCTGCTGCGCCGCCTCGCCATCGCCCTCTCCCGTCCCGGTGTGGACGGTGTGCTCGGTACCCCGGACATCATCGAGGACCTCGCGATCCTCGGACTGCTCGAGGGCAAGGTCGCGGTCGGATCGATGAACCGGGGCGGCCTGCGCGGGGCCGTGTTCGAGATGGACGACCGGTACACGGGGTACGACGTGGATTCGATGCGCGCCGCAGGGCTGGATGCTGCGAAGCTCCTCGTCCGCATCAACCTGAAGGACCCCGGGACGGCCAACACGCTGGAGGAGACCGCGCGTGCGGTCACCGCAGCCGCACGGGCCGAGCTGCCGATCATGCTCGAACCGTTCATGAGCGAGTGGGACGGCGACCGGATCGTCAACGATCTGTCCACCGAAGCGGTCATCACTTCGGTGGCGATCGCGTCCGGCCTGGGCGGCACGTCGGCCTACAGCTGGCTCAAGCTCCCCGTTGTGGCGGAGATGGAGCGCGTGATGGAAGCCGCCACCCTCCCCACCCTGCTCCTCGGCGGAGACAATGGCGGCGAACCTCACGAGACGTTCGCCGCGTGGTCGCGTGCCCTCGCCCTGCCGGGGGTGCACGGACTCGTCGTCGGACGTACCTTGCTCTACCCGGCCGATGGCGACGTGACCGCCGCGGTCGATGCCGCAGCCGCACTGGTCCACGGCAACTGATCAGACCTCGACAAGCGAAGGAATCATCATGACCAACGTTACAGAAGCCCCGGCTGCAGACGCATCCGCGGGCACTCTGCCCGTGCTCTCGCACTGGATCGACGGTGCGATCCGCGAATCGCACAGTGGGCGCACCGCCCCCGTGTTCAACCCGGCGACCGGCCGCGAGAGTGCTCGCGTCGCGCTGGCCGACCAGGCCGAGATCGACGAGGCGATCGCCTCCGCGCAGCGCGGTTTCGAGCTGTGGAGCTCGTACTCGATCGCCAAGCGCCAGACCGTGCTGTTCGCGTTCCGTGAGCTGCTGAACGCCCGCAAGACCGAGCTGGCCGCCATCATCACCGCGGAGCACGGCAAGGTGCTCTCGGACGCGATGGGCGAGATCCTGCGCGGTCAGGAAGTCGTCGAACTCGCCACGGGCTTCCCCCACCTGATCAAGGGCGCCTATTCCGAGAACGCGTCCACAGGCATCGACGTCTACTCGCTCAAGCAGCCCCTGGGCGTCGTCGGGATCATCTCGCCGTTCAACTTCCCCGCGATGGTGCCGATGTGGTTCTTCCCCATCGCGATCGCCGCCGGCAACTCGGTGGTCGTCAAGCCCAGCGAGAAGGACCCCTCCGCATCGCTGTGGCTTGCGCAGCTGTGGAAGGAAGCCGGGCTCCCCGACGGCGTCTTCACCGTCCTGCAGGGTGACAAGCTCGCCGTCGACGGGCTCTTGAACAGCCCGGTGGTGCAGTCGATCTCGTTCGTCGGCTCGACCCCGATCGCTCAGTACATCTACGAGACCGCCGCACGCAACGGCAAGCGGGTGCAGGCTCTGGGTGGGGCGAAGAACCACATGCTCGTGCTTCCGGATGCCGACCTCGACCTGGTGGCCGACCAGGCCATCAACGCCGGGTACGGCGCCGCCGGTGAGCGCTGCATGGCGATCTCGGTCGTGCTCGCCGTGGAGCCGATCGCCGATGAGCTCATCGAGAAGATCGCCGAGCGGATCGGGCGCCTGCGCATCGGCAACGGTGCCGGCGGTGCGAACGGCGAGCCGGACATGGGTCCCCTCATCACCGGTGTGCACCGTGACAAGGTCTCCTCGTATGTCGACATCGCCGAGGCCGACGGCGCGACGATCGTCGTCGACGGTCGCGGATTCACGGTCGACGGTCACGAGGACGGCTTCTGGTTCGGTCCGACCCTGATCGACAAGATCCCCACGACCTCGCGTGCCTACCAGGAGGAGATCTTCGGGCCCGTGCTCGAGATCGTCCGGGTGGAGAGCTACCAGGAGGGCGTCGAACTCATCAACTCCGGCGCGTTCGGCAACGGAACTGCGATCTTTACCAACGACGGAGGTGCCGCACGCCGGTTCCAGAACGAGGTCCAGGTGGGAATGATCGGCATCAACGTCCCGATCCCCGTCCCCGTGGCCTACCACTCGTTCGGCGGGTGGAAGGCGTCTCTGTTCGGCGACGCGAAGGCCTACGGAGTTCACGGATTCGACTTCTTCACGCGTGAGAAGGCGATCACGAGCCGCTGGCTGGACCCGGCGACCCACGGCGGCATCAACCTCGGGTTCCCGCAGAACAACTGACCGACCGGACGCCGCGGCCCGCTGACAGACCGGGCTGCGGCGTCCCTCTTCGAGAAGGCACGATGATGAGCGCCACCGACCAGCGCTGGTTCCACCGGCGGGGACAGCTCGCCCGCGACGGCTGGGAGAGCGTCGTCGACAGATCCACCCCGGGGTGGGCGCACACCGGGCTGCGTGTGGCCGAGCTGGCGGACGGAGTCGAACTCGCGCTGACCGAGCTCGACGTCGAGCGCATCGTGGTTCCGCTGTCGGGGTCGTTCGAGGTCACGCACCGCGATGACGAGGGCTCGACGACGACGACCCTTGCTGGCCGCGCGTCGGTGTTCGACGGCCCCACCGACGTGCTCTACCTCGGCGCCGGAACGAGCGGATCCCTCCGGGGCCAGGGGCGGGTGGCGATCGCGACCTCGCCGACCGCCGAGCGGCGCCCCACGCGCTACATCCCGGCATCCGACACCCCGGTCGAGCTCCGCGGCGCCGGAGCATCGAGCCGGCAGGTGCACAACTTCGGTACCCCGCAGGCACTGGATGCCGCGCGCCTGATCGTCTGCGAGGTCATCACCCCCGCCGACAACTGGTCGTCCTATCCGCCGCACAAGCACGACGAGCACGACCCGGGTCACGAGTCGCGCCTCGAGGAGATCTACTACTTCGAAACGGCGCCGACCCGCGGCAGCGTGGTCGCGGCCCCCACGGATGCCTCCTTCGGCCTGTTCAGTACGTACTCCTCACCCGCGGGGGACATCGACATCAATGCGATGGTGCGAACCGGCGATGTCGCCCTCGTCCCCTACGGCTACCACGGGCCGGCCGTTGCGGCCCCCGGCTACGACCTCTACTACCTCAATGTGATGGCCGGGCCCGATGAGGAACGGATCTGGCTCATCAGCGACGACCCCGCGCACGCGTGGGTCCGGGACACCTGGGAGACCCAGGGCGTCGATGCCCGACTTCCCTACACCACCGACTCGAAGGAGCAGCACTGATGGGTGCCACACGACGGATGACGGTCAGCCAGGCGCTCGTCGAGTTCCTGGGCCACCAGTGGACGGTCGACGGCGACATCCGCGAGCGGACGATCCCCGGAATGTTCGGGATCTTCGGCCACGGCAACGTGGCGGGAATCGGCCAGGCGCTCAAGCAGGCCAACGTCGAGCAGCCCGACCTCATGCCCTACTACCAGGCGCGCAACGAGCAGGCCATGGTCCACCAGTCCGTGGGCTATGCCCGCATGCATCGGCGCCGCGGCACGTTCGCCTCTGCCGCATCTGTGGGTCCCGGCGCGACCAACCTCCTCACCGGTGCGGCCCTGGCGACGACCAACCGACTTCCCGCGCTGCTGTTGCCCAGCGACACCTTCGCAACGCGCGTCGCCGACCCCGTCCTCCAGCAGCTGGAGCAGCCCTGGGACATCGGTCTGACCGTGAACGATGCGTTCCGACCCCTGTCCAAGTTCTTCGACCGGGTGCAGCGTCCGGAGCAGCTCTTCTCCATCGCCTTCAACGCGATGCGCGTTCTGACCGACCCGGCGGAGACCGGTGCCGTGACCATCGCCCTTCCCGAGGACGTCCAGGCCGAGGCCATGGACGTTCCCGTGGAATTCCTGCAGGACCGCGAATGGCACATCCGTCGCCCCCTGCCCGAGCGCGCGGCCCTCGCTCGCGCGGTCGCGGCGATCAGAGCGGCGCGCAAGCCCTTCATCGTCGCGGGCGGCGGCGTGCTCTACTCGAGCGCCGAGGACCAGCTGCGAGAGCTCGTCGAGTCGACCGGGATTCCCGTGGGCACCTCGCAGGCCGGCGGCGGAGTGCTGGACTGGGACCACCCGCAGTACCTCGGCGGCGTCGGCGCGACCGGCACGCTCGCGGCCAACAGGCTGGCGGCCGAAGCCGACGTCATCATCGGCATCGGGACCCGGTACAGCGACTTCACGACCGCATCGCGCACCGCGTTCCAGAACCCGGACGTCGTGTTCGTGAACATCAATGTCGCCTCCTTCGATGCCTACAAGCACGGCTCACAGCTGCCGGTGATCGCGGATGCTCGCGAAGCGCTCGCCGAGCTGATCATCGAACTCGAAGGTTTCGAGGTCTCCGCGGACTACGCACAGACCATCGCTGCGCACAAGGCGCAGTGGGATGCGCTCGTCGACGACGCATTCGCCCCCTCGGGGTTGGCGCTGCCGGGCCAGCCGGAGATCATCGGCACCGTGCAGGCAGCGAGTGCTCCCGAAGACGTCATCGTCCAGGCCGCTGGATCTCTCCCGGGGGATCTGCACAAGCTCTGGCGTGTGCGCGATCCGCTGGGATATCACGTCGAATACGCGTACTCCTGCATGGGCTACGAGATCGCCGGCGGCCTGGGGGCCAAGCGCGGCCTGCTCGCCGACGGTGACGACCGCGACGTGATCGTCATGGTCGGTGACGGCTCGTATCTCATGCTCAGCACCGAGCTGGTCACTGCCGTCGCAGAGGGCATCAAGCTCATCGTCGTGCTCATCCAGAACCACGGATACGCCTCGATCGGTCATCTGTCGGAGACCGTCGGGTCGGAGCGCTTCGGAACCTGGTACCGCACCTACGACGAGACTGCCCGCAATTTCCAGGGCGACCAGATCCTCCCTGTCGATCTCGCCATGAACGCGCGCAGCTACGGGCTCGATGTCATCGAGATCGAGCCCGGTCCGTCGGCGATCGACGACCTTGCGGCCGCGATGGCGACGGCGAAGGCATCCGACCGGTCGACCTTCATCCACATCAACAGCGATCCCCTCATCTACGCGCCCGACGGCGCCGGCTGGTGGGACGTTCCGGTCCCCGAGGTCTCGACGCTGGCCGCCACGCAGTCGGCGCGCGCCGAGTACCTCGAGCAGCAGGCGCACCAGAAGCCGCTCCTCGGCTGAGGCGGACCCAACCCCAGAAAGAAGAACAACGATGAGCGACCTTCGAATCGGAGTCGTCGGCGCCGGCCTCATGGGCGCGGACCACATCCAGCGCATCTCCACGCGCATCAGCGGTGCCGTGGTCTCCGCGGTCATCGAGCCGGACACCGCTCGGGCCGTGGCTGCGACAGCGGACGCACCCGGCAGCGCCGCCTTCGCCTCGATCGAGGACGCGATCGCGCAAGACGCGGTGGATGCCGTCCTGGTGGCGACTCCTGGACGCTTCCACGAGGCAGTCCTGGTGCCGGCGCTCGAGGCCGGGTTGCCGATCCTCTGTGAGAAGCCGCTGACTCCGGACTCGCAATCGGCGCGACGGGTGATGGACCTGGAGCAGACGCTGGACCGCCCCCACATCCAGGTGGGGTTCATGCGACGCTTCGACGCCGAGTACGGTGCCCTGCGCGACCTGATCGCCTCGCGGGACTCCGGTGAGCTTCTGATGCTGCGTTGTGTGCACCGCAACCCCGCGGTGCCCGACTCGTATACGCAGCAGATGCTGATCAACGACTCCGTCGTCCACGAGTTCGACATCGTGCCGTGGCTTGCGGGCAGTCCTGTCGTGTCGGTCGAGGTCAAGTACCCGCGGCGCAACTCGCTGACCCCGGCCCACCTCCGCGAGCCCATCCTCGTGCTCATGGAGCTCGAGAACGGCATCCTGGTGGATGTCGAGATGAACGTGAGCACGCAGTTCGGCTACCAGGTCGGCACCGAAGCCGTCTTCGAGGCCGGGCTCGCGCGGATCGGTCAACCATCGGGTCTCCAGCGTTGGAAGGACGGGGAGTTCCGCATCGGCGATCACACCTCCTTCGCCACGCGTTTCGCGCCCGCGTATGACCGTCAGCTCCAGCAGTGGGTCGATGCGATCCACGACGGTGTGCTTGTCGACGGGCCCAACGCGTGGGACGGCTACCGCGTCGCACTGGCGTGCGAGGCCGGAGTGCAGGCACTCGACGGCGGCATCATCACCGTTCCCAACGACCCCCGTCCGGCCTTCTACGCCTGACTCCCAAAGACGAGAGACACAGAGACGAGAGATACATGGTCCGCATCGCGCTCGACCCCACGCCCTACCATCACGATTTCGGTCTGCTCGAGTTCCCCGAGGTCGCAGCTCGACTCGGCTACGAGTTCCTACAGCTCACTCCGCATGTCGACTTCACACCGTTCTTCCGGTACCCCAAGGCCGATGACGCGCTGGTGGCGAAGCTGAAGAAGGCTGCCTCCGACGCCGGGGTGGCGATTCCCGCCATCCTCCCCGTGCAGCGGATCTCGTGGCCGGACGAGCCGCAGCGCGAGGCCGCGGTCCGCAACTTCCGACGCATGATCCAGCTCGCCGTGGAGCTGGAGATCCCCGTGATCAACACGGAGTTCTCCGGCCGGCCCGAGCGCTCGGAGGAGTCGGAGGCCGCCTTCTACCGGTCGATGGAGGAGCTCCTTCCGGTCATCGAGTCAGAGGGTCTGCGTCTGAACGTCGATCCCCACCCGGACGACTTCGTCGAGGACGGCCTCGAGGCCTGGCGTGTGCTGCGCGGGCTCAACTCGTCGGCCGTCGGGTTCGTGTATGTGGCGTCCCACACCTTCCACTACGGCGATCGCGCCGCGACTCTCCTTCCCGAGATCGGCGACCGGCTGGGCGCTGTGTACACGGCGGACACCTTCGACCACACCCGCTCGCACGGCCTGCGCTACATCTCGAACCCGCCCGGCAACGCGGCCCGCGTGCATCAGCACCTGGCCATCGGGGACGGAGACGTCGACTGGACCGAGCTGTTCGACACCCTTCGGGCGATCGGCTATCTCGATCGTGAGGACGCGCTCATCGTGTCCAACGTCTTCGCCGAGGACGAGCGCGCCGACGAGGTGTCGGCCTTCCAGCTGGCAAAGCTGCGCGAACTCATCGGCTGATCCGCGACGTATCCACAGCAGAGGCGGTCCGTGCGTGTGCGCGGGCCGCTTCGGTCCGTGCGGGCCCTGGTTCTCAGCGATCGACGAGGGTGATCTCGAATGAGTAGAGATCGGGGGAGTAGCAGTGCTCGCCGTGCTCGACGGCGCGGCCGGAGCTGTCGAAGGCCGTCCGTGCCATCGTCAGGAGGGCGCCGTGACGGGGCACCTGCAGAAGCTCGCTCTCCTTGGCCGTCGCGGCTCGTGCGCCGATGCGCTGCTTGGCCACACGGATCGTGACACCCCGAGTGCGCAAGAGCTGATACAGACCGTGCTTCTCCAGGTCCTCGGCCGTGATGTCACTGAAATCGCGCGGGAGGGTGTTGTCCATGACGGCCAGCGGCACACCGTCGGCAAGCCGAAGCCGCGTCACGTGCAGGACGCGGTCGCCGACCGGCACCCCGAGCACGGCGGCGAGCTGTTCGTCCGCTTCGCCGAGCTCATAGCGGATGAGCCGCGTCAGCGGCTTCTGCCCGCTGCGGGCAAGATCTTCGTAGAGGCTCGTCAACTCGACGTTGCGGGTGACCTGCCCGTGCACGACCTGCGTCCCGATGCCCCGGCGACGAACGAGCAGTCCTTTGTCGACGAGCTCCTGGATGGCGCGGCGCATGGTCGGCCGAGAGAGTCCGAACCGCTGACCGAGAGAGATCTCGTTCTCCAGACGCGCCCCGGCGGGCAACGTTCCGTCGGAGATCGCCGCCTCAAGCTTGGTGGCAATCTGGAAGTACAGCGGGATCGGACTGGATCGATCGAGATCGAGGAAGAAGTCCTGGGGAAGCGGATGCTCGGCCTGGGGCATGGACACTCCGGATCAACGCTGACATCAGTTTGTCTGCACAACTGTACACGAGGGCCGATTTGTCAGCAGGTGTCTGGTTATCTGGGTCTTCCTCCAGGCATCCTGAACGACTAACATCGGTATGTCCTTACATTCCGACCTTTGGGAGGGCACGATGACCGTGACCACCGACAACCTGCCACTTCGCGCTGCAACGGAGCAGTTCGTCACCGTGCTGTGGAACGACTCCGCCGATCCTCGCGAGCTCGAGCAGTCGATCGATTTCGGCGCCGTCGGGGCGACGTGCAACCCGGTGATCGCGCTCGCCGCAGTCAAAGCGGACCTTCCCAAGTGGGCTCCCCGCATCGCCGAGCTTGCGCGCGAGTACCCGACGGCATCCGAGTCGGAGCTGGGGTGGAAGGTCGTCGAGGAGCTGTCGATCCACGCGGCCGCACTCTTGAAGCCGGCGTTCGATGCCAGCGGGGGTCGCAACGGCCGCCTGTCGATCCAGACCGACCCTCGCCTCCACCGAGACGCGGACGCCCTGGTCGCTCAGGCCGTCCACTTCAGCTCGCTCGCCGAGAACATCATCGTCAAGATCCCGGCGACCTCCGTGGGCCTGCGGGCGATCGAGGAGGCGACCTATCGAGGCGTGAGCATCAACGTCACCGTGTCCTTCACGGTGCCGCAGGCAGTCGCCGCTGCAGAGGCGATCGAACGCGGACTCGACCGTCGCGCAGCCGAGGGTCTGCCCGAGCGCGAGTTCGGTTCTGTCGTCACGATCATGGGTGGACGCCTGGATGACTGGCTCAAGGCCTGGACCCAGAAGAACCGGATCCTCGTGGATCCCGGATACCTCGAGTGGGCCGGCGTCGCAGCGCTCAAGAAGACGTATGCGGTCTTCCAGGAGCGCGGGTTCCGGTCGCGGGTCCTCTCGGCGGCATTCCGCAACCACATGCATTGGTCCGAGCTGCAGGGCGGCGATCTCGTCGTTTCGCCGCCGTTCGACTGGCAGGCCCGGATCAACGAGAACGGGATCTATGCGGAGGACCGCATCTCGGTTCCGGTCGACCCTCAGATCATCGAAACCCTCATCGCTCAGGTGCCCGAGTTCGTCCGCGCCTACGAGGTCGATGGGATGACCCCGGAGGAGTTCGACACGTTCGGGGCGACGGTGCGCACACTGCGGCAGTTCCTGGACGCCGACGAGCAGCTCGACCACATCGTGCGCGACATCCTTCTGCCGCCGGTCTGACCTGCACGTCGATCACGCCGTCCCCGACCCCGCGCCGACGGGCTGGGGGCAGCGCCGTGCTAAACTGAATCTTTGTCTGCGCGCACTCCAGCACGCAGTTCGCGTTTCGTCTCCCTTCGTTCGCTCAACGACCGGTGTTCCGGGCGGTGTCGACGTATGGAACGAGATGCAGACAAGGGATCTTGGGTGGCACCGTCCGGTGTCACGGTACAGAAGGAGACATCACCATGGCTGCAGTGTGCCAGGTGACTGGAGCGGTTCCCGGCTTCGGTCACAACATCTCGCACTCGCACCGCCGGACGAAGCGCCGCTTCGACCCGAACGTGCAGAAGAAGACCTACTACGTGCCCTCGCTCGGTCGTAAGGTCACCCTGAACGTGTCCGCCAAGGGCATCAAGGTGATCGACGCGCGCGGCATCGAGTCGGTTGTGAAGGACCTCATCGCGAAGGGTGTGAAGCTCTAATGGCGAAGAAGGCTCAGGACGTTCGTCCGATCATCAAGCTGCGCTCGACCGCCGGCACGGGGTACACCTACGTGACGCGCAAGAACCGCCGCAACAACCCTGACCGCATCGTTCTCAAGAAGTACGACCCGGTCATCCGCAAGCACGTCGAATTCCGAGAGGAGCGCTGATCCATGGCTAAGAAGAGCAAGATCGCGCGCAACAAGCAGCGCCAGGAGGTCGTGGACCGCTACGCCGCCAAGCGCCTCGAGCTCAAGAAGCAGCTCGTGGACCCGAACGCGACCGACGAGCAGCGCGAAGCCGCTCGCGTCGGCCTGCAGAAGCTTCCCCGCAACGCGTCGCCGGTGCGTCTGCGCAGCCGTGACGCGATCGACGGTCGCCCCCGCGGCGTGCTGACCAAGTTCGGCATCTCGCGTGTGCGTTTCCGCGACATGGCCCACCGTGGCGAGCTGCCCGGTGTGACCAAATCGAGCTGGTAAGCCAGCCCGCGA
>NZ_DBHD01000131.1:0-21995 GCF_002296025.1 Microbacterium sp. UBA837 | reverse complement strand
GAGCTGGTAAGCCAGCCCGCGAACGCAAGGCCCGGCATCCTCACGGATGTCGGGCCTTGCGCGTTCCTTCGCTCTGGCGTTCCCCCGCGAGACTGCAACGTCCCCGCGAGACCTCGCTCCGGCGCACCCGTCTCGCGGGCACGTTGCAGTCTCGGCGAGAGGGGGGCGGACAGTCACGGGAGTCACACGCGTCACTTCCGTGACGCGACACGCCGCGAATCGGACGCCGATGCCCGCGAAATCCGCGGAATTCCGGGGTTCGTGGGTATATTCGAGGTCGGTCGGCAAGAGACCAGCCGAGAGCCACCTAGCTTTCGGTCCATGCACGAGGGCGGGGACTTCACCGCCTTGGAGGACAACCACAATGGCTGAAAAGTCCATCACCAAGACCGAGCTCGTCGCGAGCATCGCAAGCGCGACCGGTCAGAGCCAGGCCACCGTTTCGGGCGTCGTCGACGCGCTGTTCACCACTGTCGCCGAGGCCGTCGCCAAGGGCAGCAAGGTGTCGATCCCGGGCTGGGTCTCGTTCGAGCAGGTCGCCACCTCCGCTCGCACGGGCCGCAACCCCCAGACCGGTGAGGAGATCAAGATCCCCGCCGGCAAGCGCGTGAAGGTCTCGGCCGGCGCCAAGCTCAAGGCTGCCGCCAAGTAAGACCTATCGTCTTCACCTCGAAAGGGGAGCGTCCGTCCGCGGATGCTCCCCTTTCGCGCGCGTAGGCTGAGGGGATGGATTCCCGCCTGCTGCGGGCGATCGGCCCGGCGACGCTCGTGACGGTCGCCGTCGTCGTGATGGTGGCCTCCCTCGCGTACGGCGGCGGCGCCGCGCCGCTGGTGATCGCAGATGCCGGACCCGTGGTCCGCTGGGGTCTGCCGACCACGACGCTGATCTTCAACCTCGCGGCAGCCGGGCTGCTGGGATCACTGATCCTGGCCCTGTTCGCCCTGAAGGCCGGCGACAGGGCTTTCGATGTGGCCCTGGACGTGGCATCCGTCTCGGCAGCCGTCTTCACCGTCGCCGCCGGTGTCACGGGCTTCTTCACGTTCATCGACGCCTTCAACGCACAGGTCACGCTCGGCCCCGAGTTCGGGGCGCAGTTCGGCAAGTTCCTCACCGACACCGAACTCGGTCGCGCGTGGCTGCTCACCACGGTGTTCGGGGCACTGCTGACGGTGCTCACCTTCGCGGTCCGCTCGTGGACGGGAACCTTTCTGGTCGCTATCCTCGCGATCGCTGCCCTCGTCCCGGTGGGCACGCAGGGCCACTCGGGAGAGGAGGCCAACCACAACGCCGCGGTGATGGCCACGGTGCTCCACATCGAAGGAGCGGCTCTCTGGCTCGGGGGACTGCTGCTGCTCATCGTCATCCGGCCCCTGCTGCCCGCCGAGCGGATGACGACAGTGCTGCGCCGGTACTCGACCATCGCGATAGTGGCGTTCGTGGTCGTCGCGGCATCCGGGTACGTGCGCGGTGTCATCGGCGTCGTGACGTGGGAGGCGATGCTCTCGCCGTACGGCGCGATCCTCGCCCTGAAGATCGTCGCGCTCGTCGCCATTGGGCTGCTCGGGGCCTGGTACCGGCTTCGGCTGATCGATCGGATGCGCGAGAGTCGCGCATCCCGGTTCTTCTGGTGGCTGATCCTCGCTGAGATCGGGTTCATGGGACTTGCGAGCGGTGCCGCCGTCGCGCTCGCGCGCACCCCACCGCCGGTCGACACGTCGCTGCCCGAGCTGCGGACGCCGGCCGAGTTCCTCACGGGCGCGGCGCTACCGCCCGAGCTGACCCCGTGGCAGTGGGTGGCCGCGTGGGAGATCGACCTGCTGTGGGCGCTGCTGTGCGCATTCGCGGCGTTCTTCTATCTCGCCGGCGTCTGGCGCCTTCGTGCCCGCGGCGATCGGTGGTCGCTGTATCGCACGGTGCTGTTCCTCTCGGGCCTCGTCATGCTCGCCTGGATCACCAACGGTGCACACAACGTCTACCAGGAGTACCTGTTCAGCGTTCACATGTTCGGGCATATGGCGCTCACGATGGGCATCCCGCTGCTTCTGGTCGCGGGAGCCCCGGTCACCCTCGCACTGCGTGCTGTACGCAAGCGGGATGACGGCACGCGCGGTGGCCGCGAGTGGATCCTCTGGGCCATCCACACGCCGTTCGCGAAGGTCGTGACCAACCCGTTCTTCGCCGCCGGGAACTTCGTCCTCTCGCTCTGGCTGTTCTACTACACCGACCTGTTCCGCTGGAGTCTGTACGACCACCTCGGGCACGAGTGGATGATTTTCCACTTCCTGATCACGGGCTACCTGTTTGTGCTGTCGCTGATCGGCATCGATCCGGTGCCCTACCGCCTTCCCTACCCGTTCCGCCTGCTCATCCTCATCGGCGTCATGGCGATGCACGCCTTCTTCGGTATCGCGATCATGATGAACAGCGGGCTGATGGTGGCCGAGTGGTTCGGGGCGATGGGCCGCACGTGGGGGGCGACGCCGCTCGAGGACCAGTACATCGGCGGGGGCATTGCATGGTCGATCGGGGAGATCCCGACCCTCATCCTCGCGATCACCGTCGCCATTCAGTGGAGCCGCAGCGACGAACGCGCGCAACGGCGCGAGGACCGGCAGGCCGAGCGCACGGCGGATGCCGAACTCGAGGAGTACAACGCTCGGCTGGCGCAGCTCGCCGAGCGCGACGCACGCGTGGGGCGCTGAGCTCGGCCGACCCTCACCCGAGCAGGATCGAGGCCGTGCCGTCGGGAAGGATGTCGATGGTGCCCGTGACCACGAACGGGACATCGACACTCACATCGCTCACGCTGCCGTCGAACAGGGAGCGAGAGCGAAGCTCGATGTGCGCCATGGCGGCTGCCTCAGCGATGCGCCACCCGGCGCCGTCGGCCACGAGCGACACCGTCGGGTCCTGCACGATCGACCACGTCGGCAGAGTGACGATTCGATCGGTGAGATCGAACCCGAACGGGCAGGCGGTGGGCTGCAGAACCTGCTGCAGCGTGCACTCCTCGAGGAAGGCATCCACCTTGTCTTGCACGAGGGTGACGAACTCGTCGGATGCCGTCGCGGTGACCGTGACCGGGACACTTGTGAACGGGACGTCGGAGAGCATCGCAACTCCCGGCGAGGTCGCGGTGGGGGTGTCGACGGTCACCGAGTAGATGCCGGGTGAGAACACGAGCAGGGGAATCGACGCTGACAGGTCGGCGGCGACTCCGTCGGGCGAGACCTGCCGCTTGTCCACGCTGAAGCCGTTCACCGCGAACTCCGCCGATCCGTTGACGGTGAGATCCATGACCGCGATGGGGCTCTGCGCGAACTCCCAGCGCGGGAAGATCCCGATCATGCCGTCCTGTACCACCGAGAACGTCGTGGATGCGTCGTGGCCGCCCGCGGAGTACGCGAGGGTCACCGCGACGGTGTCGCCGCTTCTCGTTTCAGACACGACACGGATGTCGCTGAGATCGCCGAGCGCGCTGGAGCGAAGGAAGTCCTCGGAAGCGTTGGCGGGGAGCCCAGCGGCCTCCAGGTCGGCTGACGAGACCGCGACCCCCGGCACGGCAAGCGCCTGGGTGGCATTGCCGTCAGCGAGCAGGTTTGCGTAGCGCACCACGAAGGCCGACGGGCTGTAGAACTGCGCGTAGAGGGTCGCTCCCGCGGCGATGAACGCGGCGATCAGCAGTAGGCCGACCGCCGAGAGGATGATGAGGTCGCCGGTGAGTGAGCGGCGCGCGTCCCGGCGGCCGCGGCGAGACGCGCGCTGCGCGGCGCCTGTCGCGAGTGGCGTCTCGGGCGCGATGGCAGCACCGCCCGACGCGTTCTCCCCCGTGGTGCTCACGGCACCAGTCTAGGAACGACGTGCTGTGAGGACGCCCTGCCGCGGCGCGCGCTGGGTAGCATGGCCCGGTGCAGGCGCCCGAACTCTCCGCAGAGCAAGAGGCGCTGTTCCGACTCATCGAGGACACGCGCGACCACGTGTTCGTGACCGGTCGGGCCGGAACCGGCAAGTCGACGCTCCTGCAGCACCTGTCCTACCGGACCAGCAAACAGATCGCCGTCTGTGCGCCCACCGGTGTCGCTGCCCTCAACGTCGAAGGCCAGACGATCCACTCTCTGCTGCGCTTGCCGATCGGTTTGATCGCGGACGCCGACCTCGAGCATCCGGATGCCACCCGCAAGCTGCTGAACGCCATCGACACCCTCGTGATCGACGAGATCTCGATGGTCAACGCCGACGTCATGGACGCCATCGATCGTTCCCTTCGGCAGGCACGAGGTCGGCGTGCCGAGCCGTTCGGTGGAGTGCAGATCGTCATGTTCGGGGATCCGTACCAGCTCGCGCCGGTGCCGCCACGACATGGCGACGAGCAGCGGTACATCCGCGATCACTACCGGTCGTTCTGGTTCTTCGATGCGCGGGTGTGGGCGGGGTCGGACGCGGCGCTTCCCGGATCGGAGGGGTCGTCGCTGCTGGATCTCGGGCGGTACGGCGCATCGCTCCAGATCCGCGAGCTCACCGAGATCCACCGGCAATCCGATCCGGAGTTCCGCCGGATGCTGGGAGCCGTACGCCACGGTCGGGTCACCGCCGACATCGCCCAGGTGCTCAACGACACTGGCGCTCGCACCCCGCCGGTGGGTGGGGCCGACGAACCTCCGATCATCACGCTTGCCACACGCAACGACATCGTCACCCGCATCAACCGTGCTCACCTGGATGCGCTGCCGGGTGCGACTCAGACGGCGCACGCCGAGATCAGCGGTGACTTCGGACGTGGGGATGCCGCGTATCCCGCCGACGCGGAACTGCAGCTCAAGGTGGGTGCTCAGGTCATGTTCTTGCGCAACGACGTGTCGACATTCGGCCAGCCGCCCCGGTGGGTGAACGGCACCATCGGAACCGTGACGCGGATCGCCGGCGGCACGGTGCGCGTGGAGGTCGATGGTGAACAGATGGATGTCGAGCCCGCCGTCTGGGAAAGGTTCCGGTACGCGTACAACTCGTCGACGCGGTCGATCTCGCGCGAGATCGTGGCGGAGTTCACCCAGTTCCCGCTGCGCCTGGCGTGGGCGGTGACGATTCATAAGTCGCAGGGGAAGACGTACGACAGAGCCATCATCGACCTGGGCTCGGGTGCTTTCGCGCCCGGCCAGACCTACGTGGCGCTGAGCCGCCTGACCTCGCTTGACGGGCTCTACCTGACGCGCCCGTTGCGGCCCCGTGACATCCGGGTCGACCCCGATGTGCAGCGGTTCATGGCTGCCGTCCGCGGGCGAGCCTGAGGATCGCTCAGGCGATCTCGGCGATGCTGCCCGAAGCCTTGGCGGCGGCAAGGTCGACGAAGACATCGGTGTTGAACTGGTAGGCGCGGAGCACTTCGTCGATGACGCGCTCCTGTTCGTCGGCGTCCCAGGGAGCGGCATCCAGTTGCTCCCGATACACGTCCTTGAACGCGCGCGGGTCGGCGATGTCGTCGAAGACGTAGAAGCCGATGCCGTTGGTCTCGAAGCCGAATTGACGCGCCATGAGCTTGCCGATGAACTGGCCGCCCGAAAGGTCGCCGAGGTAGCGGGTGTAATGGTGGGCGACGAATCCCCCGGCCCAGGTGGAGCCGACCTCGTTGATCCGGTCGACGTAACGCTGGGTACTCGGGAGTGGGGCGATCCGGTCGCGCCAATCCGGTCCGATGAGGAACTCGAGGTCGGCCTCCAGCGCCGGAATGCGGGTGAGCTTCTCGCTGATGAAGGGCGCGGCGACGGGGTCGTGGCGCATCACCTCGGCAGCGCGCTCGATCGCGTCGTACATGAACCAGTGCTGGGCGACCAGCGCGATGTAGTCCTCGCGCGTGCCCTCGCCCTTCATGAGATCGCTCATGAAGCCGGCGTGTTCACTGCCCGAGTGGGCATTGCTCGAACGCTCGCGCAGGGCGGCCGAGAATGGGGTCACGGGTGTCATGGGCACCAGTGTACCTTCAGGTAAGCAGAACCTGACAAGCCCAAAGTCCCCGTGGTTGCGGGTCGGCGCCACTCACTCGTGCGGTCGGGGCTGGACTCCCAGACGCTCGCACGCCGCGTCATAGAGCTTCACGATCTCGGCCCGAATCTGCGGGCGCTCCGTGATGGGGCCCCCCGGCCATGGCACGGACACGGTGACCGTCGCGCCATCGCCCATTTCGGCATCCCACACGCCGCCGTTGCCGTCGAGATCCGACATGACCGCACTCACGGCATCCGCCTGCCCGAACGCCCTGACGATCAGAAGATTGTCGCCGCCGTGGTCGCCGTTCATGTGGGCAAGGACGCCGGTGCGGATGCTGTCGTCGAAGCGATACGTCATGGTCACAGCGTAGGGGCCGTGATCTTCGTGTGATGTTGATGTGTTTGAATGCTGAATGCACGAACAACGGGGGTTGGGTATGGGTGCGACGATCCTCAGGAGGCGATGGAGCGCCCTCGGGATCGCGACGGTTGCCCTCGCGGCCACCCTGGTTGGGTGCGCTCCCACGGAAACCGTCGAGATCGACGTGCCGGCCCAGGTCGAGGGCGGCTTTCCCGCCGACACTCAGTCGCAGCTGGATGCGGCGCTGGCCGAGGCCATGGCCGCGACCGGATCGTCGGGCGCCATCGTGGGCGTCTGGGCGCCCTGGAGCGGCTCCTGGGTCGCCGGCGTCGGGACGCAGTCTCCGTCGAGCTCGCAGGAGGTCACCTCCGACATGGAGTTCCGCGCAGCGCGCGTGACGCGTGCCATGACCTGCGACGTGCTCTACGCGCTCGTCGAGAAGGAGGTCGTCGCCCTTAGCGACAAGATCTCAGACTACGTCGGGGGCGCATCCGGCCTGGAAGACGTGACCCTGGGTCAGCTGTGCGACAGCTCGTCGGGCCTCGGCGCATCAGCGCCCTCGCTCTGGAATGACTGGCTGAAGACCCCGAACCGCGAGTGGCCCCCGCTCGAACTCGCCGCCTACGGCATGGGGCGAGAGCGCACCACCGATCCCGGCGACGCCTTCGTCGACTCGGATGCCGGTTACTTCTTGCTCGGTCTCGCGCTCGAGACGGCGACGGCGACATCCCTGCCCGACCTCGTCGAGCAGTACGTCACGGAGCCTCTCGCTCTCGATTCCACGTGGCTACCCGGTCCGGAGCCGGCGACACCGTCCGGTGACAGCGACACGCCGTCGCTGCGCGGCAACAACTCGCTGCCGGGCGAGGACGGGCAGTTGCTGTGCGCCGACCCCCTCGATATCACCACGCTATCCGCGAGCATCGGCTACGCCGACTCGGGAGCGGTCTCGACGATCACCGATCTTGGTCGCTACGCGCAGGCGCTTGCCACCGGCGCACTGCTGGCAGATGACCAGACGCGGTTCGATAGCCCCCGCGCGGTGTACCCGGGCGCACCGACCTGGTACACCTATGACGGCGGAGCCTTCACCGCGGGGGGCCTGATCGGTCAGCACGGCGCGATTCCGGGGTATCTCACAGCTGCCTACGCCGACCCCGACACCGGCCTCACTGTGGCGGTCGTCCTCAACAACTCCGCGGCTCCCGCGGGGCTTGCCGCCAACCTCGCCTGGGAACTTGCCGCGATCGCCTCGAAGGCCCCCGCCGCGGCAGGCGAAACAGCCCCCGCGGCCGGGCTGCCGTGGACCGCCGAACAGCAGGCCGAGACCATCCGCGGCGCAGCGGTGTGCCCGCTGCCTCAGCCGTGACCACGGACGCGGGGTGAACGCACCGCGCGCCGTCCCCCTGTCGTCGCCGCCGTTCGCGGTCGGGATGGTCGTCACGGGTCTGGTGTGTCAGGAGCTCGGGGCATCGCTCGCCGTGCTCTTGTTCCCTGCCCTCGGGCCCCTCGGGATCGTCTTCCTGCGCCTCGGCTTCTCGGCCGTCATCCTCATGATCATCGCTCGGCCGAGCCTTCGCGGTCATACGCCGGCAGCCTGGCGATCGGTCATCGGGTTCGGTCTGGTCCTCGCCCTCATGAACTGCCTGTTCTATCTGGCGCTCGCACGACTTCCTCTCGGGGTCACCGTGACGATCGAGGTACTCGGACCGCTCGTGCTCTCGGTGATCGCCGCGCGTCGCGCCAGCGCCTGGCTGTGGGCGGGACTCGCGCTCGTCGGGGTCATCGCCCTGGCCGGCGGCGGCTGGGACCGATTGGATCCCCTCGGCGTGCTGTTCGCCCTGGGAGCTGCCTCTAGTTGGGCGCTGTACATCCTCGCTTCTGCGCGGGTGGGGCGTGAGTTTCCGCGCCTCGATGGGCTCGCTCTCGCAATGGTCGTGGGGGCGCTTGCGGCACTGCCGTGGGGGTTGATCGCCGCCGGTGGCGCGCTCGTGCGCGTCGATCTGCTCGCGTTGGGCGCGGCAGTGGCAGTGCTGTCTTCGACCATCCCGTATGCACTCGAACTGTTGGCGCTGCGACGGCTGGCGGCATCCGCCTTCGCGATCTTGATGAGTCTCGCCCCGGCGACAGCGACCCTTGCCGGCTGGCTGCTGCTCGGTCAGGGCATGACGTGGCTCGAGATCGTCGGAGTCGCGTTGGTCATCGCCGCGAGCATCGGTGCGGTGCGTGCAGCATCAGCCCGAACGACAACCGGCGCGCACGGACCGGATGTCGCGCCAGCTGAGCCCTTGCCGTGAACCCGTGCCGCCTGACGCGAGCTACTGCGCGGCCGCGTCGCCGAGGATCGTCGACACCAGGTGCGCGGTGAGGGTATCGGAGCCCTCGAAGAGCACCCGGGTCCGCACACCCTGGTGATCGCGAGGGCCGAGGCGCTGCCCGCGCATATCGACGACGGTCGAGCCGCGAGAGGGTCCGTCGGTCGTATCGATGACGACGGGAACTCGCAGGCCAGGGCCGATGCCCGGGGCGCCGGCCGCGGCCATCGCCGCCAGCGGGTCGTGGAGCGGGCTCAGCCGGGCGCCGAACTGAGGCACATAGAAGTCGAGGTAGTGATCGAGGATCTCGCCGACAGCGCGGGCGAACGGATCAGCGGAGGCGAGCAAGAGGCCGCGGTCGCTGTCGGTGAGGATGTGATTCATCGTGACGTCCAGGGGAACGAACGTCACATCCCAGTCGGCCCGCGCGAGGGCGTCGGCAGCCTCGGGGTCGTTGAAGATGTTCGCCTCCGCGACGGGGGTGATGTTGCCGGGGACGAGAGCTGCGCCACCCATCGTCGTGACACCGGCGATCCGCGACGGCAGCGAGGGGTCTCGCTCCAGAGCGATCGCGATGTTGGTGACGGGCCCGATAGTGAGGATGTGAAGCGCGCCAGCGTGAGCGTGGGACAGCTCGAGAAGAAGGTCTGCAGCGTCGCGATACGAGGCCGTGTTTCCTGCCTCGGGAAGGGCGACACCACCGATGCCGTTGGCGCCGTGCACGTGTGGCGCGCCGCCACTGTAGGGGTGGCTGAGGTGGTCGTGAGCGCCGACAGCGACGGGGATGTCGGGCGCGCCCGCCAGCGCCAGGAGGTCGAGGGTGTTGCGGGCCGCCTGCGCGGCATCCGTGTTGCCGCTGACCGTTCCGATGCCGACCAGCTCCACCAGGGGCGAGCGCAGCAGGTAGGCCAGGGCGACGGTGTCGTCGATACCGGTGTCGCAGTCGAGGTACAGCGGAAGTGGCGCAGTCATGTCGCTCCGGGGTGATGAGGTGAGCGGACGGCGCTGTCCGGGGTGCGTCGCGCACCCCTTCGGTTATATCGCGCGGTGACCCCTTGGTCGTAGCCGGGGTGATGCCGCGTGATGGAATGTGGACATGACATCCCCAGCCCCCGGTCCGCTCTGTGTGGTCGGAAGCATCAACGTCGACATTTCGGTCACCGTCGATCAGCTCCCGGTCCCCGGTGAGACGGTGCGTGGTGTCGGGCCGGTTCGGGGCGCCGGAGGCAAAGGGGCGAATCAGGCAGCTGCAGCCGCTCGACTGGGCGCGGCGGTACGGATGCTCGGGGCCGTTGGAGACGACGCCGACGGTCGGGCCATGCTCGAGAACCTGCGCCGCGCGGGAGTCGACGCGTCAGGCATCCGTGTCGTCGCAGCACCGACGGGAACGGCACTCATCACGGTGGATGCCGCGGGCGAGAACACAATCGTGGTGTGCGCGGGCGCCAACGATACGGTCGATGGCGCGGGCCAGTTCACGCCCGACGAAGCCGTGCTCGCGCAGCTGGAGATCCCGCCGCACGCGATCGAGACTCTCGCGGCATCCGTGCCCGGGTTCTTCGCGCTGAACGCAGCGCCGGCCCGCGAGGTCTCTGAGACGGTCTTGCGCCGTGCGGATCTCGTGATCGTCAACGACGCGGAGTTCGCCGCGCTCCCGGCAGTGTCGGCCGCGCGCCTGGTCGTCGTGACGCACGGAGCCCGGGGAGCTTCGTTGTGGCGAGAGGGGACGCGGGTGCTGACCGCTCCGTCACCCGTGGTCGACGCGGTGAGCGCCGTTGGGGCGGGGGACGCATTCAGTGCCGCCATCACGCTTGCCATCCACGCCGGGTGGCCCGACGAGGTTGCGCTCGCTGCCGCGTGCGCGGTGGGCGCCGACGCGGTGACCCACGTCGGCGCCCAGCCGCCCCTTCGTTCTCTCGCTGAGTACCGGTAGCGCTCAGCCGGTCACGTCGCGGGAGCGCAGGGCGAGAGCTGCCGCGCCCGTCAGCACGATCGCGACACCCCAGACCGCTGCGATGCCCCAGCTGAATCCCGATTCGAGCGGCGCCTCGCTGTAGGCCCAGGAGCACGGCGACAGCCGTTCAACCCACGCGAGATCCTCGGACTGGTTCGCGACAGCCTGAAGTGCGTACCCGTAGACGGCGATTCCCGCACCGGCCGCGACCCCGGCGATCCGGCGACCGGAGATCGCTCCGGCCAGCAGCGCGGCTGTGGCAGACAGTGCCCCCAGCCCCGCGAGGGCTGCTGTGGCAGCGACGATTCCGGATGCTTCGAGCCCGAGTTCCGAGGGACCGTTGAGGACCCCAACCACCACGCCGATGACGACGCCGAGCGCGATGAGCTTGACGAGGATAGCCAGCGCGTTCTCGAGGACATAGGCAACGCGGCCGATGCCGTGGGCGAGGTCGAGTTCCAGGCGGCCGTTCTCTTCGGCGCCACCGATCGCGCTCGCTCCCCAGGCGGTGGTTGCGATGACGATGAGCGCGAAACCGATCAGACCGAAGAAGGTTGCTTGCGCATATCCCGAGCCGGTGCCGATCTGGTCATAGCCGAGCGCGTCGACCAACTCCGGGGGAAGGGTGGCGATGATCTCCTCGAGCGAGCCGTTGCTGCCGAACGATGGAAACAGGGGAAGGTACAGAGCAAGGGCCGCGGTCAGACCCAGCGCCCACGCGAGCAGCCCGCGCCAGGAGTCGCGCAGGTTCCGGCCTGCGACAGGAAGCACACCGGCCATGTCACTCGCCTCCCATCGCTGCGGAAGTATCGGCGCTCGCGGCGCCGTACAGGCGCAACACCGACTCTTCGAGGTCGGGCTCTTCGATCAGCAGCTCCGCCACGTGGAAACGGGCCAGTGCCTTCACGAGTGGGTCGATTTCACCCTCGATCGTGGCGTGCACGATCACCCGGTCATCCTGCGCGCGAACCTCGGGAGGCGTGGCCGGCGACAGCGGTGTGAGTGCGCCGCGGACCGCGTCGGGGTCGGCATCCGTCATCACAGCCCGGATGCGGCGCACGGCGCCGAGCCGGAGCTCGTCGACAGCACCCGCCGCGACCATCCGGCCCTGGCTGAGCACGGCGACGTCGTCAGCTGCCTGCTGGATCTCGCTGAGGACATGAGAGCTCAGCAGGACAGTCTGGCCGTTGTGTCGGGCCTCCTGCACAAGCCCGAGGAACTCGCGCTGCATGAGGGGGTCCAGTCCGCTCGTCGGCTCGTCGAGGATGAGCAGCGGTGGCTCGTGCATGAATGCCTGGATGAGCCCGAGCTTCTGTTTGTTGCCCTTCGAGAGGGTGCGGACGGGACGGGACAGATCGCACGAGAGACGCTCGGCCAGCTGCTCGATCCGTCCCTGGCGCACCGGCCCCGAGACGCTCGCGTAGAAGTCGAGGAGACGTCGTCCGGTGGCGCGTCCCTCCATCCGCAACTCACCGGGGACGTAACCGATGCGTCGCCGGAGCGCGGCCCCGCCGGTTCGCGGATCAGTTCCCAAGACGCGGGCGGTGCCGCTGGTCGGCCGGATGATGTCGACCAGCATCCGGAGAGTCGTGGTCTTGCCGGCCCCGTTGGGGCCGATCAGGCCGAACACCGTGCCCTGAGTTACCGTGAGGGTGAGGCCGTGAAGGGCGGTGCGCCGCCCGTATTGCTTGCGCAGGTCGTTCAGTTCAATGGCAGGGGTCATCCCCTGCTCCTTTCGTCGCTGGAGTGTTGATGGATGCCGGGGTCAGCCGGCCAGCGGCGGGTCGGGATCCTGGTGCGGGTCGTTCTCACCTTTGCCCGAGGGCGGGCCGAGGGGTCGCGCCAGCGCGTCCTGCGCGGCGGTCAGCAGCCGGTCGTCCGCGTAGATGCCGTGGGTGTAGAGCTCCAGGAGTGGCAGGGTGAGCCGGCGAAGAAGCGCCTCGGTCAGGCCGTCCTCACCGAGGCTGCGAGCGAGCTGGCGGCGCAGCAGCACCGGGGCGAGGCCGTACAGCGTCACTGCGGTGACGGTCGCGTCCATGTCGGACTGTGGGCGCATCATCCCGGCCGCGGCCTGTTGCTCGAGCAGGTCGCGCGTCGCGGCGGCCAAGGAGTCGAACAGATCGTCTGCCGCCGCGGTGTCGGATGTCAGCATCCGGGACATGTAGTCCAGCAGCGGCTCATAGCGCTGGCGGTCAGCGAGGGCCTCCCGCATCATCGCTGACGCACCGCCACCTGCGAGGCGCCCCTTGTCGGTGACCAGTGTCTGGACGACATGGGCGTCGCACTCTTCGCGCAGGCCTTCCTTCGAGCCGAAGTGGTGCACGATCAGAGCGGCACTGACGCCCGCCCGTTGTGCGATGTCGCGCAGGCTCGCTGCGTCGAAACCGCGCTCCGCGAAAGCCGCGATGGCCGCATCGCGGATCCGCTCTCGGGTCGAGGCGTCAGGCATTGAACGCATGTTCAACAGGTTAAACACTTGTTCAGTGTGCCGTCAAGGGGCGCCGGCCTCCGTTGCTGGCGTCTGGAGGATCAGGCCCGCCGACGCGAACTATGTCTGGTCAGGCCCAATCCCGCAAGCCCCTGGGAAGCGGCGAACAGGTCAGCTAATCTCATCGATTGCGACGTGAGTACGCGCTCTGCAGACGAAAGGAGACCCCATGGGATTCATGGACGATGCGAAAAAGAACCTCGCGGAGGCTGCGGAGAACACTGCCGACGCCATCCAGGACGGCGTCGACCGCGTCAAGGACAAGGCCGAAGAGATGTCGGCCGAAGCTGACGTCAAGAAGGCGGAGGCCGAACGCGACGCCATCAAGGCTCGCAACGACGTCAAGGAAGAAGCCCGAGACTGACGTCCCCCTGAACCCGAAGGCCCGCGCAGAGTACTGCGTGAGCCTTCGATGCTTTCGGCAGGTTCGCTTCCATCCGCCACTCCACACGCCGCTGTGCGGCGCGCGGAGCCTCCGGCGGCGTGGGCCCACCCGCACGCGGAGATCGGTTCCTACGGCACCCACGCGAATGCCCTCCCGCACGGCCTACGGCCGCACGTGAGGGCATTGGAGGGGCTGACGGGAATCGAACCCGCGCTGTCTGCTTGGGAAGCAGAAGTTCTGCCATTGAACTACAGCCCCATGCGCCGAGGCGCCCCGCCAGCATACCAAGCAGCTCGCGAGGGGTCGTAGGCTGGGCTCGTGCTGCTCTCGGACCGCGACATCCGCCACGAAGTGTCCACTGGTCGGGTCGCGCTCGACCCATGGGATGCCGAGATGGTGCAGCCCTCGAGCGTAGACGTTCGCCTCGATCGCTACTTCCGGCTGTTCGACAACCATAAGTATCCGTTCATCGACCCCGCCGTCGACCAGCCCGATCTCACACGGCTGATCGAAGTGGCACCCGACGAACCGTTTATCCTGCACCCGGGCGAGTTCGCCCTGGGTTCGACGTTCGAGCAGGTGACGCTCCCCGACGAGATCGCCGCGCGGCTCGAAGGCAAATCCTCGCTCGGGCGGCTCGGGCTGCTTACGCACTCCACTGCGGGGTTCATAGACCCTGGCTTCTCGGGCCACGTGACCCTCGAGCTGTCGAACGTCGCTACCCTGCCGATCACGCTCTGGCCCGGCATGAAGATCGGGCAGCTGTGCTTCTTCCGGCTGTCGTCTCCCGCCGAGAACCCCTACGGATCTGGCCCGTACGGCAACCGCTACCAAGGACAACGCGGACCGACGGCATCCCGTTCGCACCAGAATTTTCACCGCACGGATGTCGGAACCCGCGCCGCGGAGTAGTCCGGCGCTTAGTCATCCTGTCTCTGGCTCAGCGAGCCGCCAGCAACAGTTCGGTCGCGCCTTCTTGCGGGTTGACGTGAGCCGAACCCGCAAGACGACGCGACCGATAGGTGTGTTTGGGGTCGGAATGCCTCAGCTTGCCGCTGACTCGCGACCGCGCGTGAAGCCGGCGTCAAAGCCCCGCTCGTAGGCGCGCTCGCCGCGGCGGTGCTCGCCCCGGTGAGGCTTGCCGTGACGGTGACCCTGTCGGTGCGAGCCGTGGTCACGGCCGTCGTCGCAATGGCGCGCATCGTTGTCGGCTTCGAACGCCGGACCGAACCCCGGACGGAAACCGGGGCCGAAGCCGCGTCCGAATCCGGGGTGGAACCCCGGTCCGAAGGGGCGACCGTGCCGCCCGCGGCCGCACCGGCCGAAGCCGAGGTCCGGGTCCAGGTCGTGCTCCTGCTCTCCGCCGAGTCCGCGGGCCATCGCCTGAAGTGACGCGATGGTCGTGGCGTAGTCCTCGGGTGAGACGGCGCCCGAGACGCTCTCACGGATGCCGGACACGGCCTCGGCGAGGCGTTCCTTCATCTCACGACCGGCGTCGGTGAGCGTCCAGTCGCCGGATCCGTTCTGCTCGATCCAGCCGCGATCCTCGAGGCGGCGCATCCGCTTGCCTCGAGGTGCTCGGGCCCAGGCGTGCGTGCCGTCGATGACGCCCAGCAGCATCCAATCGCGGCGGTCAGCGCCGCACTCGGCGAGGCGTGTGTCGAACTCGCGGCTGATCAGGGCCTCGACCAGGCGCAGCCAGTAGCCGAGCGGGCGGTCGCTCCCGGCGGGTGCGTCTTCGTGGTGTTCTTCGTGGGTGTACATGGGGAATCCTCTCTGGCGGGCAGAACCCGCGTCGTCTCCGGGCGCTCTTTTGCGTTGCTCCGGAATGCATGTATTAGTGCATGTACTTGCATGGTGACATGTAATCGATATCCATGTCAACTCGCATGTAAATTGGAGGGATGCCGATCACGCCGTCCGACCCCATCGATCAGATCGCGGCGGCACTCGTTCGCCTGCGAGGACGGCGCGGCCACCTGCCGTGGATGCCTCCAGGGCCGCACGACTCGCAGAACCACGGGACCGACGACGCGGACGGCCATCGTCGGCGCGGTCATCACCGAGGCGGCCCCGGCTTCGGTCCGGGCGCCGGCTGGGGCCCGTGGGTGGGACCGATGGGCTCGAAAGAACATCGCGGCGATGCCCGCATCTCGGGTCCGGCGCGGATGCGTGTGCTTGAAGTGCTGGCATCCAGCGACCATCCGCTCACTGTGAGCGAGCTCGGCGAAGCGATCGGCGTCGATCAGCCTCGCGCATCGCGCCTCGTGCAGCAGGGGGTCGAGTTCGGGCTCGTTCGCCGCGAGGCCGACCCCGACGATGCCCGCCGAACGCGGATCGTTCTCACCGAGAAGGGCGAGACCTTCGTCCGCGGCTTTCGCGATCAGCGACGCGATGCGATCACGACGGCCCTGGCATCCTTCACGGATGCCGAACGCACCGACCTCGCCCGTCTGCTGACCAAGCTCGCCGACGCCTGGCCCAGCTGACCCGCCTCGCTGCATCCCGTAGGTAGGAGTAATCACCCAGGTAGGACGGATGCCGCCCCAATACTCCTACGTAGGCGAGTTGTCCTACATCGCGGAGGCGAGCGCCGCGCTCAGACCGCCGAGCGCTTGGGCAGCCGCACGAGCAGCAGCAGGATGAGGCCGAGCAGGAGCACCAGTCCGATGCCGAGGACGCCGAAGATGGTCGAGCCGAAATACGCGATGAAGACGGTCCACATGGCCGGGGAGAGGAAGCTCGCGACGCGTCCGGTTGTGGCGTAGAGCCCGAAGATCTCACCCTGCATCCCGGTCGGGGTGACGCGAGCGAGCAGCGAGCGGGATGCTGCCTGCGCCGGCCCGACCATGGCCGAGAGGATGAGTCCGCCGATCCAGAAGATGACGGCACCCAGGTCGTGGAACGCGAAGACGACGAACGCGACGACCACGAGGGTGGTCAGGGCGACGACGATGACGGCCTTCGCGCCGAACCTGTCGTCGAACCGACCCGCGATGATCGTCGACAGCCCGGCCACGACATTGGCCGCGATCGCGAACAGGATGACGTCGGTCGGCCCGAATCCGAACGCGACGGCTGCGAGCACTCCGCCGAATGCAAAGACCCCGGCCAAACCGTCGCGGTACACGGCGCTGGCGATGAGGAACCAGAAGGTCGGACGGTGCTCCCGGAACAGGCGCGCGATGTCGTGCACGAGCACCACATAGCTGCGGAAGAAGCCCACGCTTTGGCCGGGCGCCGAGGGCGGGGGCTCGGGGACGTTCCGAAAGAGCGGGATGGAGAAAAGGATCGTCCACACACCGCATCCGACCGCGATCAGGCGATACGCGAGGCCGTCGGAGGTGTCCATCCCGAACCAGTCCGCGAACGTGAGAGCGACGACGATCACGAGGGCGACGATTCCGCCGATGTAGCCCATGCCCCAGCCGAGGCCGCTGACCTTGCCGACCGTCTTCGGCGTTGACACCTGGACGAGCAGCGCGTTGTAGTTGACGCCGGCGATCTCGGAGATGACCGCACCCACGGCCAGCACGGCCGCGCCGTACCAGAAGAAGACGGGCTGGGCGTAGACGAAGAACAACGCGAACTGCGTGAGCGCGAGGAGCATCGTGAACACGAAGAGCCAGCGCTTCTTGCTGCCCCGGCGATCGGCCTGTTGGCCGAGGACCGGCGCGAGAAACAGGATCAGCAGCCCCGCGATGGTGGTGACCAAGCCGTACCCGCTGGTGAGGTCGGCCAGCGCCGCCTCCTTGACAGGGGAATCATCGGGGAGCGAAGCGACGTCAGCGGGCAGGAAGCTGTCGGAGACGAGGTACAGGGCCGCGAAGACGAAGGTGAGGATGACGGAGTTGAAAGGCTGGGTCGCCCAGTCCCAGAACGCCCACGAGATCACCTGCTTGCGCGGGACGTGCCGCTCCTCGGTGGAGTCCTGGAAGAGCACCGCCAGGCTCTCGAGGGCATCGGTGTCGGTGGTCGGCGGAGGAGTCGGCACACCGGTTGCGTCGGGTGTCGGGGCCTGGGCCTCGCGGAGTTCGGGCTCGCTGTCGCTCACTCGCCATACGCTAGGGGTCCAGAGTGAACATTGGGTAGCCCTTTTGGTGGGAAGATGGGCGCATGCCCGTTCACGTGGAGCGCGCCGAGCTACCCGGCATCGGCATCCGTCACGACATCCTCACCGACGATGGTCGGCGTCTCTCGGTGGTGAACTTCCGCGAGGGCGGTCGAGAGATAGCGATCTCCGACGAGGACGACCCCGACCGCTGCGGTGACACCCTCGCGTTGACGGATGACGAGGCCACGGCGCTCTCGGAGGTGCTCGGCGGCTCGGTGATCCTCACCCAGCTGGCGGGCCTGCAGGAGGCCTTCGCCGGCCTGCAGATCGAGAAGATTCCCGTGCGGGCAGACTCCCCGTACGTCGGGCGACCCCTCGGCGACACGAAAGCGCGCACGCTCACGCGCTGCTCCGTCGTGGCCATTGTGCGCGAGTCGGGCGTGATCCCGGCGCCCGAGCCCTCCGACGCGCTGCGCGCCGGAGACACCCTGGTCGTCGTCGGCACCCGTGAGGGTCTTGAGCACCTGGTCCGGATCCTGAACGGCGCTTGATCGATGCATGATGGCGCGCTGCTCTTTCTCGAGATCGGCGCGCTGCTATTCGGCATCGCGCTGCTGGGTCGCCTGGCGGGCCGCATCGGGATCTCCCCCATCCCGCTGATCCTCCTGGGCGGTCTCGCGTTCGGTGAGGGCGGCATTCTGCCGATTTCGCAGGGCGAGGAGTTCATCGAGGTCGGCGCTGAGATCGGCGTCATTCTGCTGCTGGTGATGCTGGGCCTGGAGTACAACGCGAAAGAGCTGATGGGCAGCCTCAACCGGTCACGCATGGCCGGCGGGATCGACATGGCCCTGAACGCCGTCCCCGGTGCCATCGCCGGGTTCGTCCTCGGCTGGGGGCAGATCGGTGCCCTGGTGCTCGCCGGGATCACGTGGATCTCATCATCGGGTGTCGTTGCGAAGTTGCTGCAGGATCTCGGGCGTCTCCCCAACCGTGAGACGCCGACGATCCTCTCGATCCTCGTGATCGAAGATCTGGCGATGGCGTTCTACCTTCCGATCCTGACGGCTGTTCTGGTCGGTATGGACCTCGCCGGCGGGACGATAAGCGTCACGATCGCGCTTGCCGCCGTGCTCGTCATCTTGTGGGTGGCACTGCGACACGGGCCGCTTGTCTCCAAGCTCGTCTGGTCTAAGCGCGCCGATGTGCTGCTGCTGTCGGTGTTGGGACTCACCCTGATCGTTGCGGGTCTTGCCGCAGAGGCTAACGTGTCTGCCGCGGTGGGCGCCTTCCTCGTGGGCATCGCCATCTCCGGCCCCGCCGCCGAGCACGCGACGCAGGTTCTCACTCCGCTCCGCGACCTGTTCGCGGCGGTCTTTTTCCTCTTCTTCGGTCTCTCGACCGACCCCGCCGATCTCCCTCCCGTTCTCATCCCCGCGCTCATCCTGGCGGTCGTCACCATGGGCACGAAGGTGCTGACCGGCTATCTTGCCGCCCGCAAGGCCGGAATCGCCGAACCGGGGCGCTGGCGTGCCGGCTTCGCTCTCACGCCCCGCGGGGAGTTCTCGATCGTCATCGCGGGGCTTGCGGTATCGGCTGGCGCCGATCGATCACTTGCCGCCCTAGCGACGGCCTATGTACTCATCACCATCGTGGTCGGGCCGCTCCTTGCCCGCATCCCCGACACCGCGCGCTTCGACGCCTGGGCCAAGGCGCGTCAAAAGGCACGGCGGATGCGACAGCGGGCGGCGGCCGAGAGCCGAGGAGAGACATCATGACTCCCGCATCTGCCGACGAAACCGCCGACGGTGCCCGCCCGAAGGACGCGCACGACCGGCCGGCAGCCCCCGAGGGCGGCTCCTCGATGCAGCGGCGCTATGACCGCCTCTTCAACACCGGCGGCAGCCGGGCAGTCGGCGCCTATCTTCGCGAGCGGATCTACGCCACCTTCACAGGACTTGCCATCATCCTCGTGATCGCGGGTTCCGATCACGAGGATGCCGACCACGCCCTGCTTGCCCTGCTGTTCGGTGTGATCGGCATCACGATCGCGGGTCTGGTGTCAGACGTGGTTTCGCACCTCGCGGTGGAGGGGGAGTTTCCCCATGGCCGGGACTGGATCGTCCTGACCCGCGTCGCCGGCGGTGGCCTGTCGACGGTTGCCGTGCCGGGCGGACTACTGTTTCTCGGATGGCTCGAGATCATCGACCTGTCCACGGCGATAAGCGCTGCCGCCATCGTCTACGTCGTCACCCTCGCGCTGATCGGCTGGCTCGCCGTTCGCCGTTCGCACGCGAGGTGGTGGGAGAGGGTGCTCGCTCTCGGCATCCTCATCGGGCTCGGCCTTCTCGTGATTGCGCTGCAAACCCTCGCGAAGCTCGTGTGAATCACTCGCGGCACTCAGGCCCGAATGCGTCGATAGTCCTGCTCGAGGATCGCGTAGATCGCGGTGTCGACCCACTCGCCCTTCAGCCACATGTTCTCGCGCAGATGGGCCTCGTGACGCATTCCGAGCCGCGCACAGACTGCGGCTGACGCTTCGTTGCGGGGATCGAGTTCGGCGTAGATGCGGTGCAGCCCGAGCTCCTCGAATCCGACCCGCAGGAAGATGTCAGCGGACTCGGTCGCGTAGCCCTTGCCCCGCGCGGATGCCGACAGGAGCCATCCGATTTCGGCGGTGCGGTCATCGGTGCTGACGAGCTTGACGTACAGCGTTCCGACCAGCTGGCCATCGGCATCCCGGATCGCCGGCTGAACGTAGTCACCGGCCTTCTCGAGGGAGTCGTGGGCGCTGTCGCGCTCGATGGCGGCGACGACCTGCTCTCGCGACCGCGCCTCGTAGAGCATGTAGCGCACGATCGCCGGGTCGCCCTGAATCGCGCTCAGCGCCTCCACGTCGTCCGTGCTGACGAGGTCGAGTGTCACACGCTCGCCGCGCAGCGGAGCGAAGTGCCAGGGAAGGTTCACGCGATCATTATCGCCCGCACAAAATTGATACGAGTGGACTCAACTCCAGTTGACACCGAGAGGGTGGGTGGCTAGGCTTGAGTCATCGCGGCTCAACCCGCCGGGTTAGCGCGAGTCGACTTTCAACCGGAACATCGCTTCCACGCAGAACAAGGAGAATCAGATGCCACGTGCAGTGGGAATCGACCTCGGAACCACCAACTCCGTCGTCAGCGTCCTCGAGGGCGGCGAGCCCAAGGTCATCGCCAACGCCGAGGGCTTCCGCACCACCCCGTCGGTGGTCGCCTTCACGAAAGACGGCGAAGTGCTGGTCGGCGAGACCGCCAAGCGCCAGGCCGTCACCAATGTCGACCGCACCGTCTCGTCGGTCAAGCGCCACATGGGAACCGACTGGACCTTCGACGTCGACGGCAAGAAGTACACGCCGCAGGAGATCTCGGCGCGCATCCTGGCCAAGCTCAAGCACGACGCCGAGCAGTACCTCGGTGACTCGGTGACCGACGCCGTCATCACCGTTCCCGCCTACTTCAACGACGCCGAGCGTCAGGCGACCAAAGAAGCCGGCGAGATCGCGGGCCTGAACGTCCTGCGCATCATCAACGAGCCCACCGCCGCCGCCCTCGCCTACGGCCTGGACCGCGGTAAGGAAGACGAACTCATCCTCGTCTTCGACCTCGGTGGTGGAACCTTCGACGTCTCCCTGCTGGAGGTGGGCAAGGATGACGACTTCTCGACCATCCAGGTCCGTTCGACAGCCGGTGACAACCGCCTCGGTGGCGACGACTGGGACCAGCGGGTCGTCGACTACCTGATCACGCAGTTCAAGAACACGACCGGTGTTGACGTCTCGGGCGACAAGATCGCGCTGCAGCGACTCAAGGAGGCCGCGGAGCAGGCGAAGAAGGAGCTCTCGAGCTCGGCATCCACGAGTGTCAACCTGCCCTACCTGTCGCTGACGGAGAACGGCCCAGTGTCGCTGTCCGAGACGATCACGCGCGCGAAGTTCGAGGATCTCACAAAGGACCTGCTCGACCGCACGAAGAAGCCGTTCGAGGACGTCATCCGCGAGGCCGGCATCAAGGTCAGCGACATCGACCACGTCGTCCTCGTCGGTGGGTCGACGCGTATGCCCGCCGTCAGCGACCTGGTCAAGAAGGAGACCGGCGGCAAGGAGCCCAACAAGGGAGTCAACCCTGATGAGGTCGTCGCCGTCGGTGCGGCGCTTCAGGCCGGTGTCCTCAAGGGTGAGCGCAAGGACGTTCTGCTCATCGACGTCACCCCGCTGAGCCTCGGTATCGAGACCAAGGGCGGCATCATGACCAAGCTCATCGAGCGCAACACCGCCATCCCGACCAAGCGCAGCGAGACCTTCACGACCGCCGACGACAACCAGCCGTCCGTCGCGATCCAGGTCTTCCAGGGTGAGCGCGAGTTCACCCGCGACAACAAGCCGCTGGGAACCTTCGAACTCACCGGCATCGCGCCGGCCCCT
>NZ_DBHD01000130.1:10231-10756 GCF_002296025.1 Microbacterium sp. UBA837 | reverse complement strand
GCCGCTGCACGTCGAACTGTTCGCCGGCGGGTCCGGTGGCTTCCTCTGGTTCGCACCGGTGCTGGTCGGGCCCGGATGCGAGTGGTACTCGCTCTTCGTGCCCGGGGGTCTGGGCTGCGACCTCGAGTCGGCGGGCGACGGCGTCAATGTGTCGCTGTCGATCCTCGTCGGCCACGGCTGGTTCTACGTCGTGTACCTCTTCGCGTGCTTCCGCATCTGGAGCCTGATGCGGTGGCGGTTCGGTCGGTTCATCGCCCTCGCGCTGGGCGGAATCGTCCCGTTCCTGTCGTTCTTCATGGAGGCACGGGTCGCCCGTGAGGTCAAGACGTACCTTGCTGCGCGCGAGTCCGAGAACCACGATCTCGCCGAACACTCCAGCGTGACCCGCCAGAACCCCACAGTGTCCTGACCTTCGCTCCTGGGTTCCAGGGGCGCCGACCGAAAGCATCCGGTGACAGAACAGACCGAGACCTCGCAGCGACCCGTCCTCGTCGTCGACTTCGGCGCGCAGTACGCCCAGCTCAT
>NZ_DBHD01000130.1:0-9823 GCF_002296025.1 Microbacterium sp. UBA837 | reverse complement strand
GACCCGATCGGCATCATCCTGTCGGGTGGACCGTCATCGGTGTACGAGCCCGGCGCGCCGACGCTCGACCCGGCGGTGTTCGACCTGGGCGTTCCGACCCTTGGCATCTGCTACGGATTCCAGGTCATGGCGCAGGCGCTCGGTGGCGTCGTTGCGAACACGGGGCTGCGCGAGTACGGGGCGACTGACGCCAGCATCATCCGTGACGAGAGCGTACTGTTCGATGGCCAGCCCGCGGAGCAGAACGTCTGGATGAGCCATGGTGACCAGGTGTCCGAAGCCCCCGCCGGGTTCGAGGTACTTGCCCGCACCGGTGCCACCCCGGTCGCCGCTTTCGGCAACGACGCTCGCCGCATGTACGGTGTGCAGTGGCATCCCGAGGTCAAGCACTCCGACCACGGGCAGCGCATCATCGAGAACTTCCTGCACAAGGCTGCGGGACTTCCTGCGGACTGGAACAGCGGCAACGTCATCGCCGAGCAGGTCGACCGGATCCGCGCACAGGTCGGCTCGGGTCGGGTGCTCTCGGCGCTCTCGGGTGGGGTCGATTCCGCTGTCTCGACAGCCCTCGTGCACAAGGCTGTCGGCGATCAGCTGGTTGCCGTGTTCGTCGACCACGGCCTGCTGCGCAAGGGCGAGCGCGAGCAGGTGGAGCAGGACTACGTGGCCTCGACCGGTGTGCGCCTCGTGACCGTGGACGCGCGCGAGACGTTCCTCGACGCGCTCGCCGGAGTCAGCGACCCCGAAGAGAAGCGCAAGATCATCGGTCGCGAGTTCATCCGCGCGTTCGAGCGCGTCCAGCGCGAACTCGTGGATGAGGCCAAGGCCGACGGCGAACCCATCCGCTTCCTCGTGCAGGGCACGCTCTACCCGGATGTCGTCGAGTCCGGTGGCGGTGCCGGTACGGCGAACATCAAGAGCCACCACAACGTCGGTGGGCTTCCCGAAGACCTGCAGTTCGACCTCGTCGAGCCGCTGCGCACCCTCTTCAAAGACGAGGTGCGCGCGATCGGACGTGAATTGGGGCTTCCTGAGGTCATCGTCGGCCGCCAGCCCTTTCCGGGGCCCGGTCTTGGCATCCGCATCGTGGGTGAGGTCACCGCTGACCGCCTCGAGATCCTGCGTGATGCCGACGCCATCGCTCGCGAAGAGCTGACGAAGGCGGGGCTGGATGCCGAGATCTGGCAGTGCCCGGTCGTGCTCCTCGCCGACGTGCGGTCGGTGGGTGTCCAGGGCGACGGGCGTACGTACGGGCACCCGATCGTGCTGCGTCCCGTCTCGAGCGAAGATGCGATGACCGCCGACTGGACGCGGTTGCCGTACGACGTTCTCTCCCGCATCTCGAACCGCATCACGAATGAGGTGCGTGAGGTCAATCGCGTCGTGCTGGATGTCACCTCCAAGCCCCCGGGGACTATCGAGTGGGAGTGACGCTTGCGGCGTTCCCGCTCGACGGAGGTGCTGTGTGGAACTCGACCGCGGGAGCGGGCGAGTGGGAGTAGCCCCCGGCGGCGGCGCGTTGCCGGCGGCGCGGTACCTGATTCTCGCGTCCCGGCTCGTTCCTGACCGCGACGGTGGTTTCACGATTTCGGTGCTCCGGCGGGCCATCGACATGGCCGCGGCAGGCGCTGACGTCACGCTCCTGACCGTCGACCCCGGTGAGACCGCCGACCACGACGCTCATCGAGCCGAGTGGGTGCGTAGGGGGCTCCTGGGAAGCCGGGAGAGCCTTCGGAATCTGTTCGATGACGTACGCTCCAATCCGTCGTGGCTGCGGCGCGCGGCGATTCCGGGGCCGGTGCCGTCATCCCCGTGGCCGACACGGCCGATCGTCGATGACTCGGGCGCGCCGGTGCTCGACCTGCCGGTTGTGAGTGGTGACGCCGCGTGGCACCTGACTGACGCTCCGGTTCGGGTCTACGACAAGGGCGCCGTGATCGGATGGCTGCCGGGGTTCGGCGGTCTTTACCGTGCCTGGCTGAACGCCGTCGCGGCCGAAGCCACCCCAGGCCAAGATCGAGTGCCGGTGGTGCTGTGCGAGGCGCGGCAGATCGGGGAGACCCTGGTAACCGCAGGGGATCCGCCGCTGGATGCCGGCATCCGCGTGCTGCACACGACGCACGCCTGCCATGTGCTCTCTCCGCTCCGATGGGACTCGCCGATGGATGCCGCGTGGGAGCGGTGGTTCGAAATCGCCGACCGGTTCGACGGTGTGCTGTGGCTCACGCCCTCACAACGCGACGACGTCGAGCGCCGCTTCGGCGCGCAGCGGCTGCGATCGTTCGTCGTGCCGCATCCTGCGCCGGTCGTGTCGGCGCCGAGCGATCCCGTTTCTGGTCGCATCGTCATCCTGAACTCGCTCATTCCTCGGAAGCGTGTCGATCATGTGCTGCGGGCGCTTCCTGCGGTTCGTGCCGCGGTGCCTGCCGCGCACCTATTCGTGTACGGCGACGGCGCTTCGGGCGCCGAACTGCGCGCTCTCGCGACCGAGCTGGGCGTTGAGGATGCTGTCAAGTGGATCGGTCACGTCGCCGATCCTGAGACGCAGGCGTGGGCATCCGCCGATGTGTTTGTGCTCGCCAGCACGAACGAGGGACAGCCGCTGGTGGTTCTCGAGGCGCTCGCGGCCGGCGTGCCCGTCGTCGCGTACGACATGCCCTACGGGCCCCGCGACACGCTCGCGCACGGGGGCGGGGTGCTCGTCCCAGACGGCGACATCGACGCCCTCGCCGCGGCGCTCATCGACGTGCTCTCGGATCGCGAGCGCCGTGCGGAGCTTTCGGCCTCGGGACGAGCCGCTGCCGCGGCGATGGATGCTGCGGCATCCATGCGCGCCCTCGGGACGGCCGTTCGCGCCGCCCTCGCTGATCCCGTCAGCCGCTGACACCCGCCCGCGCCCCGCGGGCACTCGGATGCAGAAGGGCCGCCCGACTCCGAGGAGTGGGGCGGCCCATCAGCGGATCAGTGCGTCAGTTGCTGCCGCGCAGGATCGCGAGGATTCGCAGGATCTCGACGTACAGCCACACGACGGTGACCATGATGCCGAAGGCGCCGAGCCACGCGTACTGGCGCGGGGCGCCGTTGCGCACACCCTGCTGGATCGAGTCGAAATCGAGCACGAGCGAGTATGCCGCCATGATGACAACCAGGATGCCGATGATCACGCCGAGCGGGATGCCGAAGATCTTCACTTCGCTGAGCATGCCGAAGGCGCCGCCGGCAATCGGGACATTGAAGATCATCAGCATCACGTTGACCAGCGAGAAGACCAGGTAGCCGATCATCGCGATCATGAAGACCTTGGTGGCCTTCTTGGAAGCGCGCACCTTGCCGCTCGCGAACAGGGCGAGCGTCACGCCGACAACCGCGAGGGTACCGATCGTGGCCTGGATGACGATGCCGGGCCAGATGAACTCGAAGAACGCCGAGATGGCACCGATGAACAGACCCTCGAAGGCCGCGTAGCCCCAGATCAGCGCGGGGCGGATCTTCTTGCGGGACGTGAAGATCACGACCATCGCGAGGACAAACCCGCCGAGCGCACCGATGATCCACGGCACCATCGTCGGGTTCGGGTTGGTCGCCGTGACCGGTGCCATCGTCCACATCCACCCGGCGACAGCGGTCACCAGCAGGATGGCGAACAGGCCGATCGTCTTGATGACGGTGTCTTCGACAGTCATCCGTCCGGTCTCGATCGCACCGGCCGACGGTGCTGCGTAGGCACCTTCCAGCTGAGCGTCGACGGCGGCGTCAGTTGCCGCAGCCGGGGGCGCGTACTTCGTCTGCGCTCCGAAACCGGGCTGGCCGCTCGTCGGGTAAGCGCGGCCCGCGCCTTGCTCCTGGAACGCGGGGTTGTTGAATGCGGGGTTGTTTCCAGCCGCCACGAGTTCACACTCCAAAGTTCGTGAAAAACAGCCGTCTGCTGTTGATCAAGGGTATCGGATGGGTGCGCTCGTATGACCGGCGACCGCTGTGAAGCCGCTATGAACGACTAGCCTGAGCGCGTGAGCAGGCCCCTCATCATCGGCCACCGCGGTGCGCCCGGCTACCGCCCCGAACACACGCGCGGCTCCTATGAGCTGGCGATCGAGATGGGCGTGGATGCCGTGGAACCCGACATCGTCGTCTCGAACGACGGGATCCTCGTCATCCGCCACGAGAACGAACTGTCGACGTCGACCGATGTCGCAGATCATCCGGAGTTCGCGCAGCGCCGCACGACCAAACGCATCGATGGACTCGACCACGTGGGATGGTTCGCCGAGGACTTCACCTGGGACGAGCTTGCGACCCTCCGATGCCGGGAGCGGATTCCCGGCATCCGCCCGGGAAGCGCCTCCTTCGACGACCAGGAGCCCCTGCTGCGTCTTCGTGACCTGCTTGCGCTGCTCGATGAGCATCGCGCTCGCGGTCGGGAGGTCATCCCGGTGATCGAGGTCAAGCACGCGTCCTACTTCGCGGAGTGCGGCCACGACATGGCAGCGCTTCTGGACACCGAGCTCGCCTCGACAGGATGGAAGGGTCGTCGGGTCGTGATCGAGTCGTTCGAACTGACGATCCTTCGCCGACTGCGCGAGCGCGGGACGCACGCCGAACTGGTGTTCCTGCTCGAAGCGGGCGGCATCCCCGCCGATCAGCTCACGGACCCGACCTCGCGGAGCTACACCGAATGGATGACGCCCGAGGGATTGGATGTCCTCGCCGCCCATGTCGACGGGATCAGCCCCGACAAGACCGTCATCCTCGCGCCGGATGCCGAGGGTCGCGCGACGGGTCCGGCACCTGTGGTCGCCCGGGCGCACGAGCGGGGGCTGGCTGTCTTCACCTGGACGTGTCGTCCCGAGAACGCGTTCCTCCTGCCCCCGTTCCGTACGGGCGATCTCGCGGACTACGGCGACTGGCGCAGCGAATGGGCAGTGCTCGCGCGGGCGGGTCTTGACGGTGTCTTCGTAGATCATGCCGACCTCGGCGTCGAAGTGTTTGGCACCGAACCGATCGGCGAGGGGGGTTGACACTCCGGGTACGGCGCGGGAGCCTAAGCCCACGGTAACGGCGGCACGGCAGGGTGCGGCAGGGGGTGATTGCGGTGGCCGGGACGCACGCGGATACACTCCGTGTGCAGCCGTGGGCACAGGTGGCGATCGTCCTGATATCCACGGTGACGCTCGTCGCCGGAGTCGTCGTCGATGGGTCCCCGTTGGTTGTTCCCGTAGCGATCTCTCTCGCGGCCCTCATCGGTGGGACCATCGTCGTGTTTTGGGTTGAACGGCGCGAGACCTCCGTCGACACCCGGTGGCTCGCGGTTGTTCCGTTGATCGACATCGTCGCCATCGCCGTCATCGCCGCACCGCTGTCTCACGACCTGCAGCTGGCCAGTGCCCTGGTGATCCTCCCACTGAGCTGGTTGGCGGTCGCCTTCGATCCGGTGTCGATCGTGATCGGTGTGCTCGTGTCGGCATCCGTCCCCGCATCCCACGCGCTGGCGACCGACTCCTGGCCGCAAGAGGCTGTGGACTGGGTTCCGTTCGTGTTGGCACCCATCGTCATGGCGGTGTTCGCGACGTCTGCATACGTCGTCGGTCGGCAGCTGCGTGAGAACCAGCGTGCGACCGACGCGACGATGGAGCGGCTGCGGGAGGAGTCCCGGGCGCGGGCTGCGGATGTCGCGACGATGACCGCTATCGAGGAGGGGACCGAAGATGCCGTGGCCGTCTTCGACCGTGCCGGTGCGCTCCTGCGGATCAACGCGACGGCACGACGCCTGGCATGGCAGGCGAGGCTCGACTTCCGCCGACCGGGATTGGGTGATCACCGCGTGTTCGCTGCCGATCGCCTCAGCCCCGTGACCTTCCCCGATGAGGCGGTGAAGACCATCATCGATCGGATGTTCACGATCGAACACGTCGCGTGGCTGGGGGCGCCCGGCGATCAGGTCGCGGTGCATTACCGGATGTTCCCGATCGCCACGGAGGGTGAGCTCGTCGGCGCAGCCATCATCGCCCACGACGTCACCGAACTGGTGGAGGGCATCGAGGTGCGCGATCGCTTCCTCGACTCCGTCGGGCACGAGCTGCGAACGCCGCTGACCGTTCTGCTCGGTGAGACCGATCTCGCCCTCATGAGCGATGTCCCTGAGTCGGTCGCGAGCCGCCTCGCGGCGATAGACGCCGCAGCGAGTCGTCTGCTCACGACGGTGGAACACCTGACCGCTGCAGGCCGCGAGTCGGTGGCGATGCTGCGGGACACTGCCGAGGTTGCGATCATCACAGGCGACACCGTCGCCACCCATCGCCCCCTTGCCGACGAGTGCGGTTTCACGCTGCGCGTGAGTAGTCGGGCTGTCGGCCACTCGCACGTCGACACGCGCGCGTTCCGCGCCATCTTGACGGAGATCCTCGTCCACGCGATTCGGTTCACACCGGCCGGCGGCGAAGTCGTCGTCAGCACCGACGTTCTGGGTGACAGTCGTCCCGTCGTCGAGATCCGCGATACCGGCGTCGGGATGACAGAGACGGAGCGCGGTCGTGCGTTCGAGAGGTTCTACCGATCCGACTATGCGCGTGACAACGCGATACCGGGCGCCGGGGTGGGCCTGTCGATAGCGAAGAAACTCGCCGACCAGGCCGGTATCGGTGTCGAGTTGCTCCCCGCAGTAGGCGGGGGACTCTCGCGCGCCTCGTGCTTCCGTGCGCCACGGCTGACCCGATCACTGCCGCCGCCGAGGAGTCGGATGACGCGTGACGATTCGACGGAGATCCGTGTGCAAGGGGTGAGCTGACATGGATGGTCGCCTGCGGCACGGCGGGGGGGAACGGCTGCCCACCGCCGATGGCCCGCGCGTGCCATCGGACCCCGGGGCACGCATCGTGCTGTCGCTGCGAACCCAGCCCTGGACACAGCTCGCGTTGCTCGCAGCCGCCGTCGGGGTCACGGCAGTCGCACAGATCTACGGCAACGGTGTGCTCACGCCGGCTGCGCTCGCCGGTCTCGGCCTCATCCTTGCCGGGGCGATCGCCAGCGGCATCCTGGCGCGGGTGCAGCCGCAGTCGCATACGGGGTGGATCGCGCTCATCCCTCTCGCGGCGCTCGTCGGTATCCCGCTGATCCGCAACGATGCCCTCGAGGTGGTCGACGGCATCGGCTTCATGATGGTCTTCCCGCTGGTCTGGCTCGGCGCGGGGTTCTCGCTGCCCCCGATCGTCGTCGGCATCCTGCTCGCGGGGGCGATTCCCCTCATGCCTTCAATCAGTGCGGGTCGCGCGCCGGACTCCGCGCCTGAGTGGATCGCGTTCGGGTTGTTCCTCGCGTTCGCTGCGCTCATCGCACTCTCGGCGTTCGGGACCGGTCATCAACTTCGACGCGAGGTCGCCAACCGTGAGGCCGCCCTTGCTTCCTCGGAGGCAGCAGCCGAGGCGAGGGAGCGCCTTTCGGCCATCCTGCAGGCAGTTTCCGAGGCCACCGATAACGCCGTTCTGGTCTTCGGCCCTGATGGGAGCGTCCTCACGGCGAACGACGCCGCCCGTCGCCTGGCCCGACTGGCCGGAATCGACTTGACCGGAGAACCCGCGCTGGCCGGTCGAAAGATCTACTCCGCAGATCGAAGGACGCCGCTGTTCCCCTCGCCACAGACCGTGACGGCACTCGCCCGCAGCGGCGAGGTGCGCGGCCGCGTCGCGTGGCTCGGCGACTCCGACCAGGTCGCGGTGAGCTATTCGGCCAGGCCGATCTTCCGGGGCGGTGAGCCCCTGGGCACGGTCCTCATCGCCCACGACGTCACCGACCTCGTGGAGGCGATCGAGGTGCGCGATCGCTTCCTGGATGCCGTGAACCACGAACTGCGAACCCCGCTGACCGTGCTCATGGGAGAGACGGAACTGGCGCAGACCGAGGAGGTCTCTCCCCGGGTGGCAGCCCGCCTCGAACGGGTGGATTCGGCCGCACAGCGCCTGTTCACCACCGTCGAACATCTGCTCTCGGCGTACCGTACGTCGGTACGCGCGCTCCCGAACACGACGAGCGTCGCCCTGACCGTCGGGGACGTGATCGAGCGCCTTTCGTCCCTCGCCCGTGAGCACGAGGTGACCGTGGCCTTCACCGATCACGGCGTGCAGAACGCGAGCGTGGATGCCCGCAGTCTGGGCGGCATCATCGAGGAGCTTCTGCGAAACGCCGTGCTCCTTTCGCCCCGCGGTGCCACTGTGGCGGTGCACGCCAGCCGCGAGCGGGATCGGCCGATGATCGAGATCACAGACAGTGGTGTCGGCATGAGCGACAGTGAGCGGCGGCGTGCGTTCGACCGGTTCTACCGCACCGACTTCGCCCGTGAGCAGGCGGTGCCGGGGGTGGGGCTCGGTCTCTCGATCGCGCGGAACCTCGCCGATGCGAACGGCATCTCGATCGAACTCGAGCCCGGGCCTTCAGGCGGGACCCGTGCACGCCTCACCCTGCCGCCGGCGAGTCCCGCCGCGGGCGCGCTGGGCTGACGGTTTCCATCGTGCCGTCGGGGTCCGCGAGGCGCTGAAAGCCTCGCGTAGGGTGGCACCATGGATGCCGCCACTGATCCGACCGGAGCTGTAGCGACGGGCATTGTCGCGACCGGTTTGCGTCGCTCGTTCGGCAGGGTCGAGGCGGTCCGCGACGTCTCGTTGCGTGCGCGCGCGGGAGCCGTCACGGGTCTTGTCGGCCCCAACGGCTCGGGCAAGACGACACTGTTCCTCATGCTCGCCTCGCTGCTGACTCCGGACGCCGGCACGATCCGCATCGGTGACGTGGATCCGATCGAGCAGCCCCACGCGGCGCGTGCGCTCCTCGGTTGGATGCCGGACTCCCTGGGCACCTGGGGGGCGCTGTCCGCCCGGGAGACGCTGATCGTCACGGGGCGACTGCACGACCTTCCGAAGGATGCTGCCAGGGCGCGCGCGGACGAGCTTCTCGAGCTCGTCGAACTGACCTCGCTCGCCACCGCGCCGGCTCGCGTGCTCTCACGCGGACAGAAGCAACGTCTCGGGCTTGCGCGCGCGCTCGTGCACGACCCGCGCGTGCTCCTGCTCGACGAACCCGCATCGGGGCTCGACCCTGCTGCCCGCGTCGAGCTCCGGCACCTGCTGCGCCGGTTCGCCGCTGAGGGCCGCACGGTGCTCGTGTCCAGCCATGTGCTCGCAGAGCTCGAGGAGGTCATCGATGATGCGGTGTTCCTTCTCGAGGGCAGCTCCGTGGAGGCTGGCGCGGCGATCGCCGGGCGGCGCACCCGCGACTGGCGAATCCGGGTCCTCGGCCAGCCGACGGATGCCGTCGCATCGGTTGCCGCGGCGCTCGAATGGCCGGCGGATGCGGTGCGCATCGACCGGTCGGATCTGCTGATCGCGCTCGCGACGGACGACGACGCCGCGGGGGCGCTGCGTCGACTCGTCGAACGCGGCGTCGCGGTGACCGAGTTCGCCCCCGCCGTCGGGGATCTGGAACAGACCTTCCTCGACCTTCGCGGAGGTGAGAGCGCATGAGCGGGTCGCGCCTGTGGACACTTGTCCGTCTCGATCTGACCCAGCGGGTGCGCAGCGTCGCCTGGTACGTGATGCTCGGCGTGTTCGCCGCGATCCTCGTCGTGGTCACGGCCCTGTCGTTGCTGTCGTTCTCGTACGCGGGGGGCGCGGGCGCGGGCGCCGGCGTCTACTCCGTTGTGGTCTTCGTCGTGCTGCTGCTGGCGGTCCTCGTCTCGCCCACCCTGTCGGGCAACGCGATCAACGGTGATCGGGATGCCGCGAACCTCGCGCCCGTGCAGGTGACGCTCGCGACGACAGCCGAGATCGTGCTCGCCAAGTTC
>NZ_DBHD01000109.1:0-32784 GCF_002296025.1 Microbacterium sp. UBA837 | reverse complement strand
CCCGCAGGGTGGGCCCACGCCGCCCGAGGCTCCGCGCGCCGCGCAGCGGCGTGTGGAGTGGCGGTGGGGACGATTCCCGTCGCCCCCTCCAGCTAACGGCAGTCTTACTCCCCCGCGTCCCGGGCCTCGCGATGCGCGAGGACACCGGCACGGTAGACCTCGGCGTTACGCAGGATGCCGAGCTTCTCCTCGTCCGTCAGTTCACGCCGCACCTTCGCGGGGACGCCGGCGACCATCGATCCGGGTGGGATGATCGTGCCGCCGAGAACGAGCGCTCCCCCGGCGACGAGCGATCCAGCGCCGATCACGGCGCCGGAGAGGATCACGGATCCCATACCTATGAGGCATCCGTCTTCGACCGTGCAGCCGTGGACCACGGCGTTGTGTCCGACCGAGACGTTCTCGCCGATGACCACCGGGCTGCCGGCATCCACATGGACCGAAACGTTGTCTTGCAGATTCGAGCCGGCGCCAACCGTGATCGAGGCGCTGTCGCCGCGCAGCACCGCGTTGTACCAGACGCTGGACTCGGGCCCGAGTCGAACATCACCGATCACGCGCGCACCGGCGGCCAGAAACGCGGACTCGTCGACTTCGGGACTCAGCCCGGCGACGGAAAGAACGGATGCGGAATCTGAGGTCATGCTCCGACAGTAGATCAGCGCTACTCGGCCCGGCCAGCCGCAGTACGAGGGATTCAGTCCTCGAGGTGTGTCACGCGGCCACCGAGCAGGGTAGCTCGCACCGGCATCGTGCGAAGATCCGACTCGGATGCTGTCAGCGGGTCTTGGGCGCACAGGACCAGGTCCGCAACAGTCCCCGGTTCGATGCGACCCGGGGCGGCGGATCCCCCGTGTGTCGACGCGGCCAGTGCGACGCGGGCGTCGATGGCCTGCTCGACCTGCCACGGTGGACGTCCGTCGCGGGTGCGATAGATCGCCGATGCCATCGCCGCCCACGGGTCGAGCGGCGCCACTGGGGCGTCGGACCCGAAGAGCAGATTCGCGCCGGCGTCCACCAGTTCCCGGAAGGGATAGGGACGCGCGATCTGGGCAGACCAGATGGTGTCGGAGAGATCCCGGTCATCGAGGGCATGCTCGGGTTGGACGCTCGCACCGACACCCAACCGCGCAAAGCGGGGGATGTCGACGGCAGCAACCAACTGCGCGTGCTCGATCGTTCCTGTCGCGCCGGTTGCCGCGAAGGCGTCGAGCGCGTGGGTGTTCGCCAGGTCGCCGATCGCATGGATGGCGCAGGAGATGCCGTGAGCCGTGGCATCCGTCATGAGCGCGACAAGGTCGGCGGGCGGGATGGTCAGGACCCCATGATTGTGCGGGTCACCCGGATACGGATGCGAGCACGCGGCGGTCCGGGTTCCGAGCGACCCGTCGGTGATGACCTTCAGCGGGCCGACCGTGATCAGCTCGCTGAGGCGCTCGCCGCTCTGCCACCCCGTCTCGATGAGCCGGCTCAGCTGCGAGGGGTAGGTGCCGAACTTCACGCGCAAGGAATCGAAGCCAGCCGCGACACGGCGAGACCAGGAATCCGCATTCCAGGCCATGTCGAGATCGATGATTCCGACAACGCCGCGCGCCGCAGCATGCCGGGCGAGGTCGGCGACAGCCTCGTCGGCGTCGTCGGGGCTTGCGGCAGCCAGCCGACGCGTGATCTCGAACGCCGGCTCCTCGCGCAGCATCCCCGACGCATCCGGGGGCGTGATCTGCTCACGAGCGAAGGCAGCGGAGTTCAGCCACACGCTGTGCAGGTCCGCGTTGATCAGGTAGGTAGGAATGGTGCCCGTGGCCGCATCCAGCATCTCGAGCGTCGGTTCATCGGGCCAGAAAGCATCCCGAAAGCCAGCGCCGACCCGGATGCCACGACCGAGCAGCCTGGCGCTCGACATGATGTGTGCGGCATGGTGCGCTGATTCGGCACCACCGAGCGGCTCACGCTGTCGAGTGAGGGCAGCTGACACCGTGTGCACGTGGTGGTCCCACAGGCCCGGGATCAGCCACGCACCGCCGGCCTGCAGCACCTCACCGACCGGACGAACAGCGCCGGTAGGAGCAAGATCCGTGACGCGGCCACCCTCGATGAACACGTCATACGCGCCCTCGACCGGCAGAAGTTCGCTCCCCGGCCCCGTGATCCGTGCGCCGACGATGGTCGACACTGTCGCGCCCACGGCACTCATGCGCGAGCGTCATTCGCGCGGCGCATCTCTGCGGCAAGCGGCGGATTGTGATGCGGACCGTCATCCTCGAGCTCACGGATGATGTGGTCGACGAGCTCGACGGGCCGGTTCTGGCTGAGCTTGCGCTTGGCCGTCACCGACGTCGGTGTGAGGCGAAAGCCGACGGTGCCGCGCTCGAGTCGCTCGACGAAATCAGCATCGTTCGGACGCTCCCACAGCATCCGAGGCTCGGGCATCGGGGTCTCGAAACGCGCAACCAGACGGTCGAGCACCCGTAGATTCTCGTCGGTCGACAGCAGTTCCGGCGCTCCCCGCAGGTGCACTGTCACGAAGTTCCAGGTCGGCACGCTCGGCCGGTCGCCGTACCAGCCGGGCGAGATGTAGCCGTGCGGACCTTGGACGATGATCAGCAACTCGCGAGCCCCGAGGTCGTGGATCAGGTCGTCGGGCTTGCCGACGTGACCGACGACGGTGAGATCGTCACGAGTGTCATCCAGGAGCACCGCGTAGTGGGAGGCGACGAGACCGTCATCCGTCGAACTGACCAGGGTCGCCCACGGATTCTGCTCAACGATCCGTCGCAACTCGCCAACGTCGGTCATGGCGAAGCTCGGATTCTGCCGCATGCATTCAGCCTAAGGTGGTCGGATCCAGGCTCACGCCTGACACCTGGGGCACCAGTACAGCTTCCGCGACGCGGCCTCTTCGACCACGATCGCAGTGCCACAGACCCGGCAGGGCAACCCGGCGCGGTGGTAGACCCAGTGACGGTCGCCGCGGTGGGCCATGGCGCGACGATAGGCGTCAGGATCGAGGTCATCCATTGTCATCATTTGGCCGGTCTCAACGCCGATGGCGAGCAGCCGGGTCCAATCGCGCCAGAGTGCTCGCACCGTCTCTTCGGGCACGTCGCGCCCCGGGGTATGAGGGTTCAGCCGAGCCCGGAACAGGAGTTCAGCTCTATAGACATTTCCGATTCCGCTGACGACCGACTGGTCCATCAGCAGCAGCCCGATGGGCGTCGGGGCGCGTCGCACGCGCGCGGTGAACAGCTCCTCACCCTCGGCGAGGTCGTCCACGAGCGGATCCGGTCCGAGCTTGGCGAGCGATGCGGCGACCTCGTCCGGCGTCTGCAGCTCGCAGGCTGTGGGTCCCCGCAGATCGGCGCAGGTCTCGTCGGTGAGCAGCCTCAGACGAACTTGGCCGACCACTGGGGGCGGCCACTGACCCTCCTCATCGGGCAGCCCGGTCGTCTGCTCCGACATCCGCACGTGACCGCGCGCGCGCCGGGGCGCGCCGATCGAGGTGAGCGAGTTCTCGCCCGCGGCATCCATGATCGGCTCGTCGATCACCGTGCCGCGCTGGTTGGTCTGTCCCATCCGCCCGTTCGCGGAGGCGATGGTGGGATCGGCGTCGATCACGCCGGCGAAGTCCCACGCACCGTACATGCCGAGGTGCACACGCAGCCACAGGTCACCATCGAAGCGCAGGAACATCTGCTTGCCGACCGCACGCGCCTCGAGCATTTCCCGGCCTGCGAGCGCTGCGGCCCCGTCGGCAAAGCGACCCTGCGGGCTGGATGCCTGCACAGCGCGACCGACGAAGTTGCGAGCGAACTGCCGAGCGATCCGGTGAACGGAATGACCCTCGGGCATCAACCAGCTTCCGGGTCGAACGAGTCGGTCGCGGCGGTGTTCGCGACATCCCGCGGGTCGGGCAGGAGCGACCCGTCAGCCTCGTACGCGGCGATCTGGCCGATGCGACGCACGTGACGTTCCTCGTTCGAGAAGGGCGTCTCTATGAACCGGTCGATGAAGGTCACGACCTCGCTGAAGGAGTGCTGGCGCGCTCCGATCGCGATGACGTTCGCATCGTTGTGCTGCCGGGCGAGCTCGGCAGTCGCAATGCTCCAGACGAGGGCTGCGCGGATGCCGCGCACCTTGTTCGCAGCGATCTGCTCACCGTTGCCTGAGCCACCGAACACGATGCCGAGAGCCTCGATGCCCGCACTCTGATCGGCGACGACGCCGAGGGCGGCACGGATGCAGAACGACGGGTAGTCATCGACGGCGTCGTACTCGATAGGGCCGTGGTCGATGACCTCGTGACCCTGCTCGGCGAGGTGGTGCTGGAGCTGCGTGGAGAACTCCATACCGGCGTGGTCGGTGGCGATGTGGATGCGCATGGTTCCCATCCTAGAAGCGACTGACGTCACGTCTGCGGGGTGTCGTCCTCAGCGGGTTTCGGCCGCCGCTCGCGTGTCACGAGGGACGCGTCGCCGGATGCCTCGTGGTCGGGACGGTCAGGCCCCTTCGGCTGGATGCGGCCCGGCTCGAGGGTGCGTGCAACGTCGTCAGCATCGACCACGTCGATCTCCTGCGTCGCTGTCGTGTACCACTCGGTGAGCTCGGGATCCGTCGAATCAAGCCACGCTCCCGCACCCTCGCCCGAGCCGACCTCGGTGGCGTCGAACACGAAGTCATCGCCGTGTTCGGCGATGCCCTGCCGGACCCCCTGCGCGATCGCTGCACGAGCGAACTTCCGGCGGAGCACGTACGGGTCTGTGCGCAGTTCCTTCGCCCACGCGATCATGATTCCGATGATCACGAGCGCGAATGGCAAGGCGGTCACGATCATGATGGACTGCAGCCCCTGCAGCGCTGTCGCACCGCCGACCACCAAGAGCGCCGCAGCGACCCCACCAAGCAGCACACCCCAGGTGATGGTCACCCACGAGGATGGCTCCGGCTTCCCGCGCTGACTCATCGACCCCATGACGATCGAGGCGGAATCGGCAGAGGTGACGAAGTAGACGACGATCGAGATGATCGCGACCACCGAGGTCAGGGCACCCAGTGGCAGTTCCCCGAGCACTCCGAACAGCACGTCCTCGGGTTGGGCGAGCTCGCTGAGCCCGACTCCCTCTTGCTCCATCCACATCGCCGTTCCGCCGAGGGTCGTGAACCACACGAAGCAGACGGCCGAGGGAATGAGGATGACGACGGTGACGAACTCGCGCAGCGTCCTGCCGCGCGAGATTTTCGCGATGAAGATCCCCACGAAGGGCGACCACGAGATCCACCATGCCCAGTAGTAGGTAGTCCAGGACGCCATGAAGGATGCGGCATCCTCACCTTCAAAGGAGTTGCGCGACATCATGATGCCGAGGTCGCTGAAGAAGGTCACCAGGCCCGACGGCAGCAAGGTGACGATCAGCACCGAAGAGCGTGACGATGATCGCGAAGATGTCGATCACGCCACCAGCCCAGCCGTCCACCCGGCGGCCGAACAGGGGCTCGAAAATCCCGGAGATGAGCGGCGCGCGACCACGCCGGTACGCGCCGTAGGCGATAGCGGCGCCGACGAGAGCGTAGAACCCCCACGCCAGCGGGCCCCAGTGGAACAGTGTCTGCGCGAGGGCTGTCTCCATGGCATCAGTCGTGCCCGGCTCGACGGTGAAACCATGCGGTGGGTCGACGAAGAATGACAACGGTTCCAGCGGACCATAGAACAGCAGTCCGATCCCCATTCCGGCCGAGAAGAGCATGGCAATCCACGAGATCGTCGAGAACTCGGGTTTCTCGTCGTCAGCACCGAGGCGCACCCCGCCTGTGCGGCCATAGCCGATCACGAGCATGAAGCCCAGGACGAGAACGGCGAGCGTCGAAAACAGCCAGCCGAAGTTCGTCGTCACCCAGCCGAGCGCGGTGCTGCCGACGAACTGTAGACTTGCCGGCGACACGATCGCCCAGATGATCACCGCTGCGACGAAGACGCCCGCCGTGAGAAAGACCGTCACATTCGTTGAGGATCGGCGCCCCGTCTGTTCAACACCGATGCCGGGGATCAGCGCCGGATGGATGCCGCGCTCGAGCTCTGGGGTGTTGACCTCGCGGAGCACTCGCTTGACAGGTCCGTTCGTCCCCGCACCGTCATTGGTCCGCGCCATCGAGGTCTCCCTGATTCCGTGTGCACTCACTCGTCAGGTAAACGTCGGCTCAACGCTATACCGCCTCCTGCGCTGGTCGCGCGGCTGCGAGGAGGTCGCGGCGTAGGCTTGGGGGTTGTCGCGCCCACAATGCGCGAGGCCGTTTCGCGGCATCCATGAACCCCTCACACACTTGGGAGCATCCGAAAGTGCCTGGAGAAAACCTCACCCGCATCGAAGCGCAGGAGCGTCGCGGCGTCCTCGACACGCAGTCTTATGAGGTCGAGCTGGATCTGACCACCGGCCCGGAGGTGTTCCGGTCGACCTCCACCGTGCGCTTCACCGCCACCGAGGGCGCGTCGACCTTCATCGACCTGATCGCCCGACGCGTCCACTCCGTCACGCTCAACGGACGCAGCATCCCGGCCTCGGCGTTCACCGACTCCCGGATTGCGCTCGACGAACTCGCGCTCGAGAACGAACTCGTCGTCGTCGCCGACTGCGAATACACGAACACCGGCGAAGGCCTGCACCGGTTCGTCGACCCCGTCGACGGCGAGGTCTACCTCTACACCCAGTTCGAGGTGCCCGACTCGCGTCGCGTCTTCGCCGTGTTCGAGCAGCCCGACCTGAAGGCGACGTTCCAGTTCACCGTGACCGCTCCCGCGTCGTGGAAGGTGATCTCCAACTCCCCGACCCCCGAGCCCGTACCCAGCGGCGAGGGCGTCGCAACGTGGGAGTTCGAGCCGACGCCGCGGATCTCGTCCTACATCACGGCACTGATCGCCGGCCCCTATGAGTCGACGTTCTCCGAGTTGACCAGCGCCTCGGGTCGCGTCATCCCGCTTGGCATCTTCGCGCGCAAGAGCCTGTGGCAGTACCTCGACGCCGACTACATCTTCGAGAAGACCCGCCAGGGCTTCGCCTACTACGAGGACAAGTTCGACTACCCGTACCCGTTCGCGAAGTATGACCAATTGTTCGTCCCGGAGTTCAACGCCGGAGCCATGGAGAATGCGGGAGCAGTCACCTTCACCGAGGTGTACGTCTTCCGCAGCAAGGTGACGGATGCCGTCAAGGAGCGCCGCGTCGTCACGATCCTCCACGAGCTTGCCCACATGTGGTTCGGTGACCTCGTCACCATGAAGTGGTGGAACGATCTCTGGCTCAACGAGTCGTTCGCCGAGTGGGCTTCGACGATTGCGACGGCCGAGGCCACCGAGTGGACCGAGGCCTGGACGACGTTCAATGCGATGGAGAAGACCTGGGCCTACCGCCAGGACCAGCTCCCCTCCACCCACCCCGTCGTCGCCGAGATCCGCGACCTCGAAGACGTTCAGGTGAACTTCGACGGCATCACCTACGCGAAGGGCGGGTCGGTGCTCAAGCAGCTGGCAGCCTGGGTCGGCATCGACGAGTTCTTCGCCGGTGTCGGGGCGTACTTCCGCAAGCACGAGTACGGCAACACGGAGCTTCGCGACCTGCTGACCGAGCTCGAGACGACCAGTGGACGCGAGCTGACCGAGTGGTCGAAGAAGTGGCTCGAGACCGCCGGCGTCAACACCCTCTCCCCCGCCATCGTCGAGGGTGCAGACGGCACGATCTCGGCGTTCAAGATCGTCCAGACGGCCCCGTCGGACTACCCGACGATCCGGCCCCACCGCCTCGGCGTCGGCTTCTACGACCTGCAGAACGGTGAACTCGTCCGCACCCACTTCACGGAGCTGGATGTCGACGGAGACCTCACCGATGTTCCCGAGCTCGTCGGCCTGACCCGCCCCGACCTGGTTCTCCTGAACGACCACGACCTCGCGTACGCGAAGATCCGCCTCGACGAGCGGTCGCTGCAGACGGCGATCGACCATCTCTCGAAGATCTCCGACCCGCTTGCCCGGTCACTGGTGTGGGGTGCCGCGTGGGATCAGACGCGGGATGCCGAAGCCTCGGCGTCCGACTACATCGACCTGGTCCTCGGCAACATCGCCTCCGAGACCGAATCGACCACGGTGCGAACGACTCTCGCGCAGCTGCAGCTGGCGGCCAACTCGTACGTGACCCCCGACAAGCGCGACGCGTCGCGTCACAAGGTCGCAGATGGGCTGTGGGCGCTCGCGCAGGCAGCGGATGCCGGCAGCGACAGCCAGTTGCAGTTCGTCACCGCGTTCGCGAGCGCGGCTGCAACCCCCGAGCACTGGGAGACGGTGCGCGCCCTGCGCGCCGGAGAGATCACCCTCGATGGGCTCACGATCGACACTGATCTGTCGTGGCAGCTGCTCGTGTCGCTCGCCGCGGGCGGAGTGATCACCGAGGGCGTCATCGACGAGGCGCTGGCTAGCGACAACACCGCCAAGGGCGCTGAGTTCGCCGCGCAGGCCAAGGCTGCGCTGCCGACGCCGGAGGCGAAGAACGCGGCGTGGTCATCGCTTGTCGACTCGGATCGCCTGCCCAACACGCTCGTACGCGCCGCAGGTCTCGGCTTCACGCACCCCGCCGGTGTGCTGCTGCTCGACGAGTTCGTGGACCAGTACTTCGCGATGTTGCTTCCCGTCTGGGAGTCGCGCACGTACAAGATCGCCGAGTACCTCGTGCTGGGCCTGTACCCCGCGCCGCTGGCAAACGCGAAGCTCCGCGACGCGACACGCGCGTGGCTCTCCGCCAACGGGGAAGCGCCAGCGGCGCTGCGCCGGCTTGTGGCAGAAAACCTCGCCGGCGTGGAACGCGCCCTTGCGGTCCAGGAGCGCGACGCGCTCTGACGTATCAACGCGGGGGAAGCACCACTTCGGTAGTACTTCCCCCGCGCTCGTGTCCGCCTTGCGATGGATGTTTCTCGGCGGTGACCTCCGTAGCGTGGAGGCATGATCGTTGCAGAGCAGCTCACGAAACGCTACGGAGACAAACTCGCCGTAGACAATGTCTCCTTCACCGTGCCGCCGGGGAAGGTCACCGGGTTCCTCGGCCCGAACGGGGCGGGCAAATCCACCACGATGCGGATGATCGTGGGCCTTGACCGTCCGACCGCTGGTCGCGTGACCGTGAACGGCGCGCGGTACCAGTCGATGCGGGCGCCTCTGACGGAAGTGGGCGTTCTCCTCGACGCGAAAGCTGTTCACACGGGGCGGTCCGCCCGTAACCACCTGCGCGCGATCGCTGCAACCCACGGTTTCGGTCGGGCCAGGGTCGACGAAGTCATCGAACTGACCGGTATCGCCTCTGTGGCCGGTCGCCGCGCCGGCACCTTCTCGCTCGGTATGGGACAACGTCTGGGGATCGCAACCGCACTGCTCGGTGACCCGCACACGTTGATCTTGGACGAGCCGGTGAACGGTCTGGATCCCGAGGGCGTGCGGTGGGTACGGCAGTTCGTGCGTTATGTCGCGGGTGAGGGACGTACGGTGCTTTTGTCGAGTCATCTCATGAGCGAGATGGCACAGACAGCAGACCGCATCGTCGTGCTCGGACGCGGCAAGGTTCTCGCCGAGGGTGATCTGCCCGACCTCGTTCAGGAATGGACGAGCACAGCCGTGACAGTGCGATCGCCTCGGCTGACCGAGCTCATCAGCGAAATAGAAGGATCGGAGGTCACCGTGACCTCGAACGAACCGGAGCTTGCGACGATCACGGGGCTGACAGCTGCACGCATCGGCGATCTTGCCGCGGCTCGCGGCATCCCGCTGCACGAACTCACGCCCCATGCCGGTTCTCTCGAGGATGCCTACCTTGCTCTCACCGGCGAGGCCGTCGAGTACCGGACGAAGGAGATCGCATGACCACCGCCACTGCCACCCCCACTCGAACGGTCGAACACGCCGGCACGCACCGCCTCAACGGTGCGAACTTGCTGCGCAGCGAGGCGATCAAAGTGACAACCCTGCGCTCCACGTGGTGGTCGCTCGGGATCGCTCTCGTTCTCTCCCTGGCGATCTCGTGCCTCATTGCAGCGAGCTCCCGGGACTTTCCGAACCCACTGCCTCCCATCTCGGCGATCCTGTCGCCGACACAGTTCACGATGCTCGTAGCCGGCATCCTCGGTGCGATCGTGATCACCGGCGAATACTCGACCGGCATGATCCGTTCGACGCTTACCGCGGAGCCCCGCCGCGGAGCCGTGCTGATCGCCAAGGCCGTGGTCATCGGAGTGATCATGGCCCTGGCCACAGCCGTCACCTACGCCGTGGCGATCGCAGCCACCGCGCCATTGCTGGCCACGGGCATCGACTGGGGAACGCCAGCGGACTCGATCATTCCGCTCTCCTACGGGGTGCTCTCGATGGTCTCGTTCACACTGTTGGGACTCGGCGTCGGGTTCATCGTGCGAAACGGCGCCGGCGCCATCGCGATCACCGTCGGCATCCTGTTCGTTCTTCCCATCGTCTTCCAGTTGTTCTCGCTCGCTGGCGAGAGCTGGCAGTGGCTCGTGGATCTCGGCGCCTACCTGCCGATGACCGCAGCTTCGACGCTCACGGCCGTTGGAGCCACCGACGTCGTCGCACCCCTTCTCACGCTCATCGGCTGGGCGATCCTCCCGTTGATCGGCGGGTGGGTGCTGCTGCGCAGCCGCGACGCGTGAGCGATGAACCGGGGCGGTCCGAACCCGGCGACAACGCTGAGACGAGAGTCCTAGGATTCTCGTGATGCGCCAGTTCGAGACCGCCCCGGCACCCGCGACCCCGTGGGAGAGCTTCCTCGCCATACTCGGCGAGATCGGCGGCACGCTCCTGCAGGTCGCGATCGTCCTCGTGAGCGCCGTGGTGGTCGTCTGGGTGCTGCGACTGATCATCCGTCGGGTCGTTCGTCGGGTGGTCGAAGGCGCCAAATCCCGCGCTCGCGTCGACGACACGCAGGCGCTCGAACGGTCGCCGTTGGCATCCGTTCGCGTCGTGCAGCGGACCCGCACCCTCGGGTCGATCCTGCAGAACATCGTGAACGTCACCGTCGTGATCGTCGCGATTCTGCTGATCATCCTGATCCTCGCGGGACCTCAGGTGATGGGCTCGTTCACGTTGCTGAGCGCGGCCATCGGGGCCGGCCTCGGTTTCGGCGCACAGAACATCGTCAAAGACGTGCTCAACGGGATCTTCATCGTCGCCGAAGACCAGATCGGCATCGGTGACGTCGCTGACCTGGGGCTTGCCACCGGCGTCGTCGAATACGTGAGTGTCCGCATCACCCAGGTTCGCGACGTCAACGGCACGCTGTGGTTCGTGCGCAATGGCGAAATCACCCGCATCGGCAACATGTCACAGGGATGGTCGCGCGCAATCATCGACCTCGCCGTACCGGTGAATGCCGATGTCGACGAGGTCGAACAAGCGATGCTGGATGCCGCGCGCGCTCTCGCACAGGAGCCGAAGTGGCGCAGCCGCATCATCGAGGATCCCGAAGTGTGGGGGCTGGAGTCGGTCTCGGGCGACGCGTTGGTCATCCGGATCGTGATCAAGACACGGGCAGGGGCGAAGGACGACGTCGCGCGCGAACTGCGCATGAGACTCAAGCGCGCGATCGATGGGCTCGGACTCACCCTGCCGCAGATGAACTCCATCATGCTGTCCGGTCTCGAGACGGCCGGCAGGGTGCGTGGCGCCAACCCGCCCCGGACCAAACCCACCCCCATCGCGCAGCCCGGGGTTCCGGATCGGCCCGTGTGGCGAGCCAAGCGAACGAGTAAGAAAACGGATGCCGACTCCGAGGCATCCGGGGAAGCAGAGCAGTGAGCACGCCCGAGCAGCAGTCGTTCTATGAGGCAGTCGGCGGACATGAGACGTTCGTGCGCATCGTCGATGGCTTCTACCGCGGGGTCGCCGGTGACCCGGTGCTGCGGCCCATGTACCCCGAAGAGGACCTCGGGCCGGCGATGGAGCGCCTCTTGATGTTCCTCGAACAGTATTGGGGCGGACCGACGACCTACAGCCAGCAGCGGGGTCATCCCCGCCTTCGGATGCGGCACGCACCCTTTCCGGTGAATCCTGACGCACGCGACCGATGGCTCGCACACATGCGCGCCGCCGTCGACGAGGTCGGATTGTCGCCCCTGCACGAAGAAACCCTCTGGGACTACCTGAGTCGTGCCGCGCATGCCATGGTGAACACGTTCGAACGAACCGAGATCGGGCCCGGGGCTGGCGGTCGCGCAGACATCCCGCTGACCTCCGAGAACTGACACACACGACGACGGTATTCCACGACAAGGGAGTCGCATGACCGAAGCATCCGTTCACCGAACCGACGTCCTCGTGATCGGCTGGGGGCTGGCTGGACTCGTCGCCGCCGCAGAGGCAGTCGCGGCGGGCAAGCGTGTCACGATCATCGACCAGGAGCCACGCACCAACGTCGGTGGGCAGGCGTGGTGGTCTTTCGGTGGGCTGTTCTTCGTCGACTCGCCCGAGCAGCGGCGGATGGGCATTCGGGACAGCATCGAACTGGCACGACAGGACTGGTTCGGCACAGCGGGTTTTGATCGGGCAGAGGACGCCTGGCCACGCCGCTGGGCCGAGGCCTACCTCGAGTTCGCCGCAGGTGAGAAGCGCAGCTGGCTGCGCGAACGCGGCGTGGGATTCTTCCCGGTCGTCGGCTGGGCAGAGCGCGGCGGCTACACCGCCGGCGGTCCCGGCAATTCCGTGCCCCGCTTTCACATCACGTGGGGAACCGGCCCGGGTCTTGTCGCACCCTTCCAGGCTGCACTCGAGGATGCCGAGCGTGCCGGAACACTCACGGTGCTCCCCCGCCACCGCGTGACCTCCCTCACGCTGCGAAACGGCGCCGTGACAGGAGCTGCCGGCGACGTGCTGGCGCCCTCCAGCGCCGCCCGTGGTGTGGCAACGTCGCGGGACGTCGTCGGCACCTTCGAGATCGAGGCTGGCGCAACGGTCGTCGCATCCGGAGGAATCGGCGGCAACCACGACCTCGTGCGCCAGTGGTGGCCCGAGAGACTGGGAGCAGCTCCCGCCGACATGGTGGCAGGCGTACCCGCGTACGTCGACGGATCAATGCTCGAAGTCACGGAGACCGCGGGGGCGAACCTCATCAACCGCGACCGCATGTGGCATTACGTCGAGGGCATCCAGAACTGGGACCCGATCTGGCCGCTGCACGGCATCCGGATCCTGCCGGGCCCGTCCTCGATCTGGCTCGATGCAACCGGCGCGCGCCTCCCCGTTCCGCTGTTCCCCGGGTTCGACACGCTCGGCACCCTCGCGCACCTTCGAGCCACCGGCCACGACCATTCCTGGTTCGTGCTCTCACAGCGGATCGTCGAGAAGGAGTTCACGCTCTCGGGCAGCGAACAAAACCCCGACCTCACCGGCAAGGATGTGCGACTGCTCCTGCGATCGCGGCTCGGAAAGGGCGCTGCCGGTCCCGTCCAAGCCTTCCTCGACCATGGCGCCGACTTCGTCATCCGCGACGACCTCGACAGCCTCATCGAGGGCATGCGGGCCCTGCCTGGCGGCGAAGCCCTGGATGCCGACCGGGTGCGTTTCGAGGTCGAGGCGCGAGACCGCGAGATGGACAACGACTTCACCAAAGACGCCCAGGTCGCGATGCTGCGCTCGGCTCGCGCCTACCGCGGTGACAGGCTCGTCCGCACGGCTGCCCCGCATCGCATCACCGACCCCGCTGCAGGACCTCTGATCGCTGTCAAGCTGCACGTGTTGACGCGCAAGTCGCTCGGCGGCATCGAGACCGACCTCTCCGGGCGGGTTCTCGGACCCAGCGGCGAGCCGATCGCGGGCTTGTTCGCCGCAGGCGAGGCCAGCGGGTTCGGCGGCGGAGGCGTGCACGGTTATCGCGCGCTCGAAGGGACCTTCGTCGGAGGATGCCTGTTCTCCGGTCGGGCAGCCGGGCGAGGCGCGGCTGCGACCGTGTGACCGATTGCTGCGTCCAGCGTCAGGTCAGTCCGCCGTCAACCGAGCGACCGTATGCTGACGGTTCGTCGCGGACCATGACCGGCGTGTCGCGGTTGAGGCTCTCGCCGCGGAAGAACGACTTCGCGCGCGGGAAGAGGAACCACAGGAACATCAGCAACACGCCGAAAGCGAGTGCGCCGACGCCGAGAACGAACGTGCCGCCGACACCGAAGAGCACCGTATAGCCGTAGTCGACGTTGTACATGTCGATGGCCGACTGGACGAATGCGTAGGTCAGCATCAGCGCACCGAGCAACGGGAACAGGAACTTGTAGAAGAAGTTCCGCCGTGAGGTGAACAGCTCGCGACGGAAGTACCAGACGCACGCATAGCCCGTGATTCCGTAGTAGAACGCGATAGCGAGCCCGAGCGAGAGGATCGAGTCCTGCAGGATGCTGTCGCTGATCAGCGTCATCCCGACGTAGTACACGACCGCGACGATCCCCATGACGAGGGTCGAGAACGATGGCGTCTTGAAGCGCGGATGCACCGTCGCAAACCTCCTGGGGAGAGCGCGGTAGGCGGCCATTGCGAGGGTGCCGCGCGCTGTCGGGAGGATCGTCGTCTGCGTCGACGAGATCGCAGACACCATGACCGCGACGACCAGCACCCACCCGAGCGGACCGAGAAGGCCGTCTTTGATGGCGATGAAGAAGTCGTCGGCGTTGGCTTCGTTGCCAAGGCCCGTCGGTCCATCGCCGAGCCCGGCATACATCATCGCCGCGATCGTCACCGCAACGTAGGTGAACAGCAGGATGACTGTCGTGAGCAGTGCGGCGCGTCCGGGGATTCGCCGGGGATCCTTCGTCTCTTCATTGAGCGCCAGCGTCGTGTCCCAGCCCCAGTAGATGAACAGGGCGAGCAGGATTGCCTGCACGAAGCCGCTCCAGTCGCCGATCGCGAACGGGCTCAGCCAGGACCACTCGAACGGAGTCGGATCGGGTGCGCTGCCTGAGAAGAAGTGCCAGAGGGCCGCGACGATGAAGATCGCGAGTGCGAGATACTGCACCGCCAGCAGGATGTTCTGAACCCTCTCGCCGATCTCGACGCCGCGCCAACTGATCCACGTCATCGCGGCGATGAAGACGACGCCAGTTGCCGTAACCAATACCGCGTTATCGGCCAGAAGCGCATCCTGAGGGCTTCCGACGATCCCGTCGATGAGCGCCCAAAGATAGATGCCGCTGATCTGGGCGAGGTTTGCCAGCACGACCATCCCGGCCACGGCGACGCCCCAACCACCCATCCATCCCACCCACGGGCCGAAGGCTTTGGTTCCCCACGTGAATGTGGTGCCGCAGTCCGGTATCTCGCGATTGAGTTCCCGGTAGGCGTAGGCGATGAACAGCATGGGCACGAAGGCCAGCACGAAAATGATCGGCGCCTGCGCACCCACCGCGATGACGATGAACCCGAGCGTCGCAACCAGCGAGTACACCGGCGCCGTAGATGCCAGTCCGATGACTGTCGAACCCCAGAGGCCGAGCGTGCCTGCGGCGAGACCCTTTCCCTCAGGTGCCGTGAAGGTAATCGGTGCAGTCGCCATTCCGTCACCGTAGGAGCACCGCGAATTCGCGGTCAAGCATATGTTTCGAGCGGCGGTTAGCCGGGGATGCTCCCGGCACGGAACTATCGCGAGTTCACTCCGGATCTGCGCACCAGAACGTGCCCGCGGCGAAGCGACAGCCGCAGCCAGGCGCCGGCTTCGCGCAGCGGCACGGTCTCGGCATCCTGCCCCAGAAAGCCGAGCACCTGAGCGACGAATCCCACTCCGCGCGGCAGCCCGTCAAGCTCCGGATCCGGCGCTCCCCACACCGCGGTCCGGACCTGACGGACCACATCCTCACCGGCGCTCGTCGGCACAGCTTTCGCAACCTCCTCCATTCCGCGGTGGGCTGCCCCAGCCAGCTCAGTCGACGAGATCTCACCGCGTACTGCCCACCCCGACACTGGTGGGGAGATGCCGGCCCAGGCGGCGCGCATGCCCGCGTCGGGCAATTCGAGTGTCACGCCCTGCGCCCGCAGGGAAGCACCATCGACGACCAGGTCGCAGGCGAGTTCCGGGTCGGCGGCGAGAACCCGCACGCCGAGGATTGTCGGGGCTGTGTCCAGGATCCCGCGCGGCGCGATGGGGGCGCAGGTCATGACGAGGATGCCGCCCGTTGCGCGCAGACGCACGGCACCGTCTCCGACGCGTGCGGCGCGTGAGGCGAAGGTCTGCGCGTCCACAGCGGTCTCGGCGTCGGCGAGATTCAGGGGCGTCGGCATTCGACCTAAACTACCAAGCGGAACAGCTGCCGCGGCCGCGGCGACATCAGCAAGCTCCGGGAGAACCGATGACCGACGGCGCCACGAACACCCCCGGCGAGGTCGTGGAGGCGGACCCGGTCGCCGCACTCCTGGCCGTTCTCACCCTGTCCTCGAGCGGGGCACGGACCACCGAGGACATCTTCACCGGTGTCTCGCAATCAATGCCGCTCGGGCGCGTGTACGGCGGTCAGGTGCTGTCCCAATCCATCGTGGCGGCCTCCCATACGCTGCCGCCGGGACGAACCGTCCACTCGATGCACGGATACTTCCTGCGCCCGGGCGACTCTTCGGCGGGCATTACGTTCGCCGTCGATCGGATTCACGACGGTCGGTCGTTCTCGACCCGGCGCACGCAGGCCTACCAGGACGGGGTGCCGATCTTCTCGATGATCGCGTCGTTCCAGGATGAGGGCCCCGGTCTGGAACACGCGGTGCCCATGCCCGACGGCATCCCGCACGCCGACGAGCTGCCCGACCTTGAAGATCACTTGATCGGCCTGCATCCGATGAGCAAGCGCATGTTCACTGACCGGCCGCTCGACGTGCGCCACGTCCCCGGCCCCATATATCTGCACGTGGATGGTGAGCACGTCCCCCACCAGGCGGTGTGGCTTCGCACGCGCCGATCGCTGCCCGACGACCCCGACCTGCATCGCGCCGCGCTCGCTTACCTGAGCGACATGACGATCCAGGAGTCGGTGCTGCGCGCTCACGGCGTCGCCTGGTCAACCCCGGGACTCAAGGTTGCGAGCCTCGACCACGCCATGTGGTGGCACCGGTTCGCGCGGGTCGACGAGTGGTTGCTCTACGTTCAGGAATCACCCAGTGCCCGTGGAGGCCGGGGTCTCGCTACCGGCAGAATCTATTCCTCGGAAGGAATACTGGTGGCGAGCGTCGCGCAGGAGATCACGATCCGCCTGCCGCACGACCGCGACTGACCTGCTTAGCGTCTGGTCTGAGCCCGCTCAGCGGCGGTGTCCGTATCGCAATGGTTCACCGACGTAGGGTGCCCAGGCTTCCTGTTCGACCTCGCTCAGACGGACGGGCCTGCCGGTTTCGGCATCCACCTTCACAACAACCGTCGTTGCACGCGCGTAGATCTGCTGGCCGTCCGCGCCGGCGGTCTCCAGGGGGCTGCAGACCTCGTAGCACACGTCGATGCTGGAACCGCCGAGCCTGCCGAACCAGAGCTGGACGTCCAACGGATGCCGCTGGTAGGGAACAGGGAGCAGGTACTCGATCTCCTGGCGAGCAATGAGCGTCAGGACGCCGGCGTGCAGACTCGAGTCCATGACGGCCGTTGGCGGTGCACTCTCGCCGGCGCCGGGCCGCCAGAACGCGCGAACCCGCGCCTCTTCGAGGAGCTTGAGCATCGAGGTGTTGTTGACGTGATTGAATGCGTCGAGGTCGCCCCACCGCAGGTGGATCGGTAGGTGCAGCCGAGCCCCGCCGGGCACACTTGCTTCGGTCTCGCTCATTGCCGGGTCAGTCGCGTGTGAGCTTGCGGTACGTGGAACTCGCGCGGTTGAGCGCATCCGGCCCCAGGCGCTCAAGCTTGTTCTTCTCGTAGGCCTCGAAGTTGCCCTCGAACCAGTACCACGCATCCGGGTTCTCGTCGGTACCTTCGTAGGCAAGGATGTGAGTCGCGATGCGGTCGAGGAACCACCGGTCGTGGGTGATGACCACGGCGCAACCCGGGAACTCGAGCAGGGCGTTCTCCAGAGACTGAAGAGTTTCGACATCAAGGTCGTTCGTCGGCTCGTCGAGCAGCAGGAGGTTGCCGCCCTCCTTGAGGGTGAGTGCCAGGTTGAGGCGGTTCCGCTCACCACCAGAGAGGACGCCTGCCTTCTTCTGCTGGTCAGGTCCCTTGAAGCCGAACTTCGACACGTAGGCACGCGAGGGAATCTCCGTCTTACCGACCGTGATGATGTCCAGCCCGTCGGACACGACCTCCCACAGCGTCTTTGTGGGATCAATGTTCGAGCGGGACTGGTCGACGTAGCTGATCTTGACCGTCTCGCCGATCTTCAAGTCGCCGCCATCGAGCGGCTCAAGGCCGACTATGGTCTTGAACAGCGTCGTCTTACCCACACCGTTGGGGCCGATGACACCGACGATGCCGTTGGGAGGAAGGCTGAAGCTCAGTCCATCGATGAGGGAACGACCGTCGAACCCCTTCTGGAGCTTCTTGGCTTCGATCACGACGCTTCCCAGGCGCGGCCCCGGCGGAATCTGGATCTCCTCGAAGTCGAGCTTGCGAGTGCGCTCGGCCTCGGCGGCCATCTCTTCGTATCGAGCCAGACGAGCCTTCGACTTGGCCTGACGACCCTTCGCGTTCGAGCGAACCCAGTCGAGTTCCTCCTTCAGCCGCTTGGCAAGCTTCGCGTCTTTCTTGCCCTGGACATCCAGCCGCTCGGCCTTCTTCTCGAGGTAGGTCGAGTAGTTGCCTTCGTAGCCGATCAGTCGGCCGCGATCGACCTCCGCGATCCACTCAGCGACATTGTCGAGGAAGTACCGGTCGTGGGTGATGGCGATCACAGCACCTGCGTACTTCTGCAGGTGCTGCTCGAGCCAGAGCACGCTCTCGGCGTCGAGGTGGTTCGTCGGCTCGTCCAGCAGGAGCAGGTCAGGCTTTTGCAGCAGGAGCTTCGTGAGGGCGACGCGGCGCTTCTCGCCACCCGAAAGGAGCGAAATCTGCGCGTCCCCCGGGGGTGTGCGCAGCGCATTCATCGCCTGGTCGAGTTGCGAATCGAGGTCCCACGCGTCTGCCGCGTCGATCTCTTCTTGCAGCGTGCCCATCTCGGCCAGCAGGCTGTCGAAGTCAGCGTCAGGGTCGCTCATCAGGCCCGAGATCTCGTTGAACCGATCCAGCTTGGCCTTGACCGCGATCCCGTCTTGGATGTTCTCGAGAACGGTCTTGGATTCGTCGAGCTCCGGCTCCTGCATCAGGATGCCGACACTGAACCCCGGGGTAAGGATCGCCTCTCCGTTTGACGGGGCGTCAAGGCCCGCCATGATCTTCAGGATCGTCGACTTTCCGGCACCGTTGGGGCCGACCATTCCGATCTTCGCTCCCGGGAGGAACGCCATCGTCACGTCGTCGAGGATCAGCTTCTCGCCCACAGCTTTGCGGGCGCGGACCATCTGATAGATGTACTCAGCCATAACCTGTCCAGTCTACGGGCCGACCGGGTGCTGCCTACGCCTCACCAGTCGATGGGACGGGTGTCTCCGATGAGGCAGCGACCGGTCTGAAGGCCCGGCATCACGGCAACGACAGGATCCCCGGTCGAGGGCCCGACCTGGCCGACAAGGCATTCCTCGCCCCACCGCACCGAGAACTGGATGCTCTCGGCCGGATTGCCGACCGTTGACTCGTCGTAGGTGACCTCCATGGCCGACTTGTCGAAGCCGACCTGAGTGAGCCCGTCGACATACGCGCGCCCCTGGAAACGCCCGTCGGTTGCCCACACAGCCGCAACCACGTCAGCGAAGAACGGGAGCGCCTCGTCGGCTGTAGTTGCATCGCTCACCTGCTGAGGAGCTGCGGAAGCTGTCTCCGTCGGGGTTGGTGTCGCCGTGACCGTCGGCGTCGGCGATGGCTCGGGCGTCGCGGTACACCCCGCGAGTACCCCGACAACCAGTGCCGCGCTGACAGCCGGGGCGATCCGGCCGAAGCGGGAACGTCCCGTGACAGGGGTCGGAGTAGTCATTCCAGCGGCACGCACGCAGAGGAGTCTAGAGCCACTCTCCCGACCGCTCCCTGGGAGGCTAGAAGGGCGTTTCGCCGGCAAGCGCGGCAGCCGGGGCTGCACCGTCCAGTCCCGGCGCAGCCCACGCATCCTGGTCTTCGCCGGCACTCGCGGGCGGGGCGGACGCGGCCCCTTCTGCGGTTGCCTGCTTGGTGTAGGTCGTGGTTCCCCACCGCAGATCATGGCCGACGGTGTCGGCATCGATATCGATGCTGATGCCCTTCTTGCCGCCGGACTCCCAGGGGCGAAGCCGCAGACGGCCGGTGACCACCAGCGGCTCGCCCTTGGTGACCGAGGCCGCGATGTGTTCGGCAAGTCCCCGGAAAGCCGAAACGTTGTACCAATTGGTTCCGTCGTCGACCCACGTGCCGCTCTGGCGATCAAAGCGACGCTGTGCACTCCCCAGCCGGAAGTTGACGATCGGGAGTCCCCCAGCTGTGACCTTGAACTCGGGGGGCCCCGCGACATTTCCGGTGACGGTGATGATGTCCTGCATTTCTCCCTTTCCCGCCCGGATCGGTTCCGGGCTGCGCTGGTACCCGAGTGCCCGTCGGGTACCAGCGCCGAGATCAGGCTCGCCGATCAGCGGGAGCTATGCCGCCCCGCGCTGCCGAGAGGTGCACAGGTGGCGCGCCGGGGCGGCTGGGGAGGAAGGCTCAGGCCGTCACATACTCCGCGAAGCGCGCCCGCACCTTGTTCACCTTGGGGACGGCGACCGCCAGGCAGTACCCCTGCGTGGGGTTCTTCGCGAAGAAGTCCTGGTGATACTCCTCCGCGGCGTAGAACTCACCGAGGGGCTCGATCGTCGTGACGATTCCGCCGTCCCACCACTCAGCCGCGCGATCGCGCGCAGCCTCGAAGAGCTCCCGCTGATGATCGTCGGCGGGAAACATCGCGCTGCGGTACTGGGTTCCGATGTCGTTTCCCTGTCGGTTCAGCTGTCGCGGATCGTGCATCGTGAAGAAGGCATCCAGGATGACGTCGTCCGAGATGACGTCGGGATCGAAGGTGACGGCGACGGCCTCGGCGTGCCCGGTACGGCCCGTGCAGACCTGCTCATAGGAGGGGTTCTCGACGGTGCCGCCGACATACCCCGAAACGACCGACGACACTCCGCGAAGAGCGCGGTACGCCGCGTCGAGACACCAGAAGCAGCCGCCTGCGAGAACGAACGTGTGCATGATTTCTCCTTGTTGTGGCGCCGGGTTCTCGGCGCCACTGGCAACAACAGTCTCGCGCGTATTGCTGTTCCCTGCGATGTGTCGGAGGTCGGATCTATGTTCGATCTCAGGGAGACACTGATGCAGACCTCACAGATACAGCTCGTGCCGATCGGGATCGACGCCTGGCGCGTCGTTGATGCGGGCCGCGGGCCGATCGGTCACCTGCGCGTCGATCGCGACGCTCAGGGTGAGCACTTCGCGGTGAAACGCTTCCACCCGAGTGACAGGCAATTCCATGCGCTCGGACGGTTCTGGAGCCGCGATGACGCCGTCGAGGCCCTCCTGCTGTCGACCTGACGTCTGTCCCGAGGTCGGCGACTCAGACCGGTGAGCTCCAGAGGTCCCGGACACCGTGCGGAGCATCTCGAAGCACGCCCGGCCAGACGTCCGCAAGAATCTCGACGGCCCGGCGCAGGTCGCCGGGGGGTGCGGTAAACGGAATGCGTAGGTGCCGTTCGTTTCCGCCATCTGGCGCGAACCTCGGACCGGCCGACAGGAGCAGTCCGGCCGTCCTGGCTTGGAGCACCAGCGCCGAACTCAATGGCGCGTTCAGCTCGACCCAGAGGGCGACTCCCCCATCAACCGAGGGCACGCGCCACTCCGGCAGCCGTTCCGCCAGCGCTGAGACCAGCGCATCCCGTCCCTCGCGCAGGAACTCACCGCGATGTCGCGCGATCTCGGGCAGCCGCGGAATCAGCCCGGTTGCCACTGCCTGTTCGAACTCCGGTGTACCGAGGTCGTACGCCGGGCGTTCCTGCACGAGCCGGTCGATGAGGTCATGGTCGGTCCGTATCCACCCGACACGCAAACCTCCCCACACGGTCTTGCCGAGCGACCCGACGCGCACCACGAGGGATTCATCGGTCGCCTGGAAACCGCGGTCCTGGGATCCTCGATCGATGTCGAGGTCGGCGGTCGTCTCGTCGATCGCCAGGAGGGTTCCAGAGCGCTGTGCAGCCGTCATGATGGTCTCGCGCTCGTACGCCGACATACTGCGGCCCGTCGGGTTCTGGAAGTCGGGCATGAGGTAGGCAAGGGAGGGGCGGGTGCGAGCGAAGGACTCGGCGACGCGCTCGAGATCCCATCCGCTTTCGGCCGCTACCGGGATGCCGACGAGCCGCCCGCCGGCGCGACGGAGTGCGTCGGCTGCATGCGGATACGTGGGGGTCTCGATCGCGACGCGATCGCCGCGTCCGATGAGCACGCTCGCAAGCAGGTGGATCGCGCTCTGGGCACCGGCGGTGATCATGATCTGGCGAGACTCGGTCGGCAGTCCCCGAGCGCGGAACAGCTCGGCGATGGCTTCGCGCAGCTCAGCGCGACCGAGGACGTCGTACCCCGAGCGCGAGGCGAGGGTCGCGGCATCGGCCGCAACCTCGGCCATGTGACCCGCAAGCCCGGGCCAAGCTGGGGGGCTCGCCTGCTGGAGGTCGATGGTGCCGTCAGTTCCGAGCACCCTCGCGACCTCGCGCCGGCCGAGCGGAAGGGTGACGCTTCCCGACCCCCGCAGGCTGCTGATGTGCCCGGAGTCGCGAAGGCTCTGATAGGCCATCGAGACGGTGCTGCGACTGATTCGAAGTGCGGTGGCGAGTTCGCGCTCAGCCGGAAGCGCGGTCCTGGGCGCGATGCGGTTGTCCAAGCAGAGCAGACGGATGCCGTCGGCGAGCGCCTCGTAAGCCGGTTCGCGCGTGCGCCATCCGCCCAGTGCGAGGGTCAGTGATCGCGCGGACATTCGGGACTCCACGGCCACTCCTTCCCGATTGGACTGGTCACGTCAGTCCACTTCTGGTCTTGGATGGTGCCATGCCGCGCCGCATCCTGCAACTTCTCATCGGGCTCCCCCTCTACGGGGCCGGAGCTGCGCTGACGGTTGATGCTGGACTGGGCGTCGACCCCTGGACTGTGCTGGCCGAGGGCCTGTCGATCAGAACCGGTATCGGCGTCGGGTGGATGACGAACATCCTCGGCCTGTTGATCCTGCTTCTCTGGATTCCGCTGCGCCAACGCCCCGGCATCGGCACCGTGGCCAACATCCTCGTCGTCGGAACCACGATGCAGGTCACCCTCTGGGTCCTGCCACCGATCACGGGATTCCTCGCGCAGCTTGCGGTGCTCGTAAGCGGCATCCTGCTCGTCGCCGTCGCCTCGGGGCTGTACATCGGCGCGCACTTCGGGCCGGGTCCCCGCGACGGCCTGATGACCGGCCTGCGCAGCCGGTTCGGGATGCCGATCTGGGCAGCTCGCGCCAGCGTCGAGCTCACCGTGCTGGTAATCGGGTGGCTGCTGGGAGGCACCGTCGGGCTCGGGACCGTCCTGTTCGCGGCGACCATCGGCCCGCTGGTACACCTCACCTTGCCGCTGTTCGACACCGCTCGCACGCGGGCGACATCGCGGCTGGTAGCGGCGCCGACCACTCCCCTCGCGTCACCGAGGTAGGAATACGTGGGGTGGCTAACGGGGCTTGAACCCGCGACCCCCGCGACCACAACGCGGTGCTCTACCAACTGAGCTATAGCCACCATGTGCACACCGGAGTGCGCAACCAAAAGATTCTCTCACACGCCGGGGGCGAACGCCGACACGGCGACAGCCGCTGCCTGCTTGGCCTCATCGCTGGTCGGACCCGGTTCGGGAACGAACACGACGCTGCGGTAATACGCCAGCTCGCGCAGCGATTCGCTGATGTCGGCGAGCGCGCGGTGGCCGCCATCCTTCGCCGGGGCGTGGATGTATGCGCGTGGGTACCAGCGCCTGGCCAGTTCCTTGATGCTCGACACATCGACGTTGCGGTAGTGCAGCCACCGATCGACGCGGGGCATGTACTTCGCGAGGAACATCCGGTCAGTCCCGATCGTGTTTCCGGCCAACGGCGCCTTGCCCTCGAGGGGAACAAAGCGCTGGATGTACTCGAGAACCTCGAATTCGGCCTCTGCGACGCTGACGCCGTTCGGGATCGCCTCGAGCAGTCCGGACTTCTCGTGCATGGCGGTGACGAAGTCATTCATGTTCGCCAGCGCAGAAGCGTCAGGTTTGATAACGATCTGGAAGCCGGGATCCAGCGGGCGCAACTCGAAATCGGTGACGATCACCGCGATCTCGACGAGTTCGTCGACGGCGAGGTCCAGTCCGGTCATCTCACAGTCGATCCACACCAGCCGGTCGTTCTCGCTCGAAGCCATGCCGCCCATCCTAGAGCGGGCGCTCCCGGCTACTGCGGCGGCTCCCGGTAATCTGGTTGATGCGCCTCCGTAGCTCAATGGATAGAGCATCGGCCTTCTAATCCGACGGTTACTGGTTCGAGTCCAGTCGGGGGCACGAGATGAGTGGCGGGAAGGCGCGGGGCACGATGGTCGAGATGGATGCCGACGCGTTCGAGCGCCTGGTCGTCGAAGAACTCGACCGACTTCCCGATGACATGGTCGACGGACTGGACAACGTCATCTTCGTCGTCGAAGACCGCGGCGAGGACGGTTCCCTGGACCTCCTCGGGCTCTACGACGGGTGGGCGCTGACCGAACGCGATCGATATGGCGTGGGTGAGCTTCCGGACCGGATCATCGTCTATCGCGAAGCGCACCTGGCAGCGTGCGACGATCTGGACGACCTTCGCGCCGAGATCCATACGACTCTCGTGCACGAGATCGCGCACTTCTACGGGATTGACGACGACCGGCTCCACGAGTTGGGATGGGCTTGATGAACAGCGCGACACTGCCTCGAGCCGATGAGGATGTCGACACGCTCCGCGCCGCTGAAACGCCGTGGCAGACAGTCGTGTGGAACGACCCGGTCAACCTGATGAGCTACGTCACCCATGTCTTTCGGAGCTACTTCGGGTTCAGCGCCGAGCGGGCCGAATCACTGATGCTCGCCGTGCATCATGAGGGCCATGCCGTAGTGGCCGAAGGTGCGCGCGAGCAGATGGAGCTCCACGTTCACGCGATGCATGACTACGGGCTCTCGGCGACGGTGCGGAGGGCTCCGGCATGACCCGCGAACTCGTGATGGCCATCACGCGGATCGAGGCTCTGCACCTCTCGCAGATGACGGAGCAGTTCCGGGACCTCCTCGACGCCACGACAGACGCATCAAGCGATGATGCCGTGGCACGCCTCGTTCCCGAGGGGTATCTCGACGATGACGCCGCAGCTCGCGAGTTCCGCCGCTTGACCGAGCGCGAGCTGCTGGACCGCCGTCACACGGATGCCGAGACTGTTCTCGGCATCCTGCGCCCGACGCTACCCGCCATGCCGATCGCATCCGACGACCCGGCGCTCACGGAGGAGGTCGTCGTGCACGCAAGCGCAGCTGATGTGAGCGCGTTGCTGCGCACGCTGTCGGCGATTCGGCTCGTACTCGCGACGAGGCTCGGGATTCAGGCCGATGACGACCACGATGCCTCTGATCCGCGTTTCGGGATCTACGACTGGCTCGGCTACCGCCTCGACAGCCTCATTAGCGCGATCGACGCAGATTCCGATCCCCGCGGCACCTGACGACACCAGGCACCGATCGGCTCACGGAACGACGAAGACCCGCGTTGCGTGTGCTGCCGGGTCGTCACGAGTGATGTGGCGATCCTCCTGGCGCGCCCACCGCTCCCAGTGTGGTCGGTACGTGTCCCCGTCGCGCTCCAGGGCCCGTTCTCGTCGGGAGTCCGCCGGCGATTCGACCCACACGCGAACGCTCGCGAGCGCAGCGGTCGTCGGGGTGAGGATGCCGGATCCTTCGATCACGAGCGGAAGATCCGGATCCACGCCATACGACTCCGCATACTCACCCGCGCTCCAGTCCCACCGTCGCCACCGGCCCTGCTGTCCGTTGGCATGCGGGATGAGGACGTGACGTGTGACGTCCTCGACGGCGGCATCCAGCCCGTCCCAACCCGGGTACGTCGAGTCCAGCGCGAGCAACTGAGGTGAGGCATCCAACGGCCACCGCTCCAGAAGAAGGCGCGTCAGGCTCGTCTTGCCGGCTCCGCTGCGCCCGTCGATCAGGATGACGGGCGCCGGGCCACCCAGCGTCAGGATGTCGTCGCGCAGGGCGTCGGTGGCCTCGGTCAGGACCTGACCGACGGGATCGTCACTTCTTGAGGGCGCGGATGACACGAATGAGGACGTGCCCGGCGACCCACACGAACGGGATGCCGACAGCAAGCAGAGAGATCAGATTGGGCTCGAAGCGCAGGTCATCACCGCGGCGAATGTACGCGCCAATCGGGATCGCCGTACCGCCGGCCCCACCGCCACCGTTGCCGCCCTCATCCGAGCCCCCGCCGAAGCCGGAGGACGCGAGGGCGACGGGGATGATCTTGATGCCGTCGACATCCTGTTGTTCTCCGTAGATGCCGGAGACACCGAAGGATGCCGCCTGCTTGCCGAGTTCGAGCGCGATGTTGGGCATGGCCCCACGCTACCGCCCCGGGACGCTCCAGGACAGGCCGACGTGGATCCGGTCCTCGTCAACGCTGATCGTCGCGGGGCAGGCGGGGGTTCGAGGGGAGCGTCCCGCCGCCGCGTTCGCTGATGAGGGTCGCACGGGTGACCGCCCCTCGACCGAAGCGGGCAGCCGCAGTATCCAGTGCGGATTCGACGCGCCGCCACTCTCCGTCGTCGTCCCACAGGGTGGGCGCTGACTCACTGAGGGTACGTAGCTTCTCGGCACGGACGCCCACGAGCCGGATGGGGAGGCGCCTGTCGATCGCGTCGAACAGTTCCAGAGCGACCTCCCCCAGGCACTGGCCGACGGAGCTCGGCTCCGGGAGGCTGCGCGAGCGGGACACGGTGCTGAAGTCGGCGAACCGGACCTTGATCGCGACAGCTCCGGCTTCCCATGATGCTGCGCGCAGGCGTGCCGCAACACGGTCAGCCAGACGACGCAGCTCCGAGCGCAGCACCGCGGGGTCGCTGATATCAGTGTGAAACGTCTCTTCGTGCCCGACACTCTTTTCGACACGGGTGGTGGACACCTCGCGTGCATCCCTGCCCCGCGCGAGGTTCCACACTCGCTCCCCCATTGCTGCGCCCAGCGCACGTTCGAGGACGGCCTGCGGCGTCTCCAGCACGTCGGCAACCGTACGGATGCCACGCGACTCGAGCGCCTCGGCGGCCTTCGGTCCCACGCCCCACAGCGCGCGGACAGACCGTGGCGCGAGGAATGCCGCGGTGTCTGCTTCGGCGACGATCAGAAGGCCGTCGGGTTTGCTCAGGGTGGAGGCCATCTTCGCGACATGCTTCGTTGCGGCGGCACCCACGCTGCAGGTCAGGCCGGTCTCGTCGCGCACGCGGGCGCGAAGCATCCGTGCGATCGTTCCGGGAGACCCCCACAGGCGCCGCGCCCCACGCACATCGAGAAAGGCCTCGTCGATCGACAGCGGTTCGACCAGCGGTGTGATCTCGTGGAACACGCGCATGACCTCGCGCGAGAGCGCCACGTAGCGATCGAAGTGAGGTGGCACGACGATCGCCTGCGGGCACAAGCGCAACGCCTGCCCGACCGGCATGGCAGCTCGAACACCGAACGCGCGAGCCTCGTAGGAAGCACTGGACACGACCGACCGGCTCTCGGGTGCGCCGATGATGATCGGCTTTCCTGCAAGGGTCGGGTCATCGAGCACCTCGACAGCCGCGTAGAACGCATCCATGTCGACGTGAAGGATGTCGGCGCCGGTGTCGTCAGCATCGTCGGGCGACACGAGGCGATTCCTGCCGTCCCCTCGTCCCATGCATCCATTCTCGCCCACCCCACCGACAGTGTTCTGTCGGCGTTCCCATAGGCGCTGGATGGTCACCGCGGACCCTTCCGGGATACCCTAGGGGGTATAAGAGTCCGACATCGAAGGAGCACGTCATGATCAGTTCAGCACGCCATGTCCTCCCCGTCGCAGTGGTCACAGCTGCGGCTCTGGGGATCTCGGGGTGCACGGTCGCGTCCGCACCGACCGCCGAGGCCGAGGCATCCGCTGCCCCGACCACCGCGAGCCCACTGGCGCCGACCGGGTCACCCATCCCCGCGGAGATCGTCACGAGCGACCTGGAGGCGCAGTTGCTGTACCTCATCGAAGAGGAGAAGCTCGCTCACGACGTGTACACCGTGCTCGGTGACCTGTGGGGCGGGAACGTCTTCGTCAACATCGCAGCGTCCGAGATCTCGCATCAGGATGCCGTGGCAACACTTCTCGTGGAGTACGACCTTGCCGATCCGCGCTCGGACGAGATCGGCGTGTTCACCGACCCCGACCTCCAGGCGCTCTACGACCAGCTCGTGGCCGATGGCAGCGGGTCCAGGGCCGCCGCCATCGATGTCGGAGTCCTCATCGAGCAAACCGACATCGCCGATCTGACGCGTGCCCTAGACGACGCTGCCGATGATGTCGCGGTTGTCCTGGAGCGCCTGCTTGCCGGCTCCCAGAATCACCTCGCCGCGTTCGAGCGGCAGGCTTGATGAAGTGCAGCCCCGCGCGGGGCTGCACCAGCTCGAGCCGACCGAGGGTCAGGACTGCGAAGCGCGCTCGAGAATCAACTCGCGCACGCGCGCGGCGTCAGCCTGGCCCTTCATCGCCTTCATGACAGCGCCGATGATCGCGCCGGCAGCCTGAACCTTGCCGTCGCGGATCTTCTCGAGCACATCGGGCTGGGACGCGAGCGCCTCATCGATCGCGGCGATCAGCGCCCCGTCATCCGAGACGACCGCGAGCCCTCGCGCGTCTACGACCTCCTGCGGAGTGCCCTCGCCGGCGATGACGCCCTCGAGGACCTGTCGGGCGAGCTTGTCGGTGAGTGTTCCCGCATCGACGAGCCGCTGGAGCGCCGCGACGTCGGCGGGCGAGACGAGGTCGCTCGCTTCGCGGTCCTGCGCGTTCGCGATTCGGGCAATCTCACCGGTCCACCACTTGCGTGCTGATGCCGGTGATGCGCCTGCAGCGATCGTCGCCTCGACCTCGGCGAGGATGCCGCCGTTGGCGACATCCTGGAATTCGAGGTCGGTGAATCCCCACTCCGCCTTCAGCCGGCGCCGACGCGCAGCCGGTGACTCGGGAAGCGCCGCTCGAAGCTCCTCGATCAGCTCGATCGACGGCTCAACGGGAAGCAGGTCGGGCTCGGGGAAGTAGCGGTAGTCGTCGGCATCCGACTTCGGGCGTCCGGGCGAGGTCGTGCCGGTGTCTTCGTGCCAGTGACGGGTCTCTTGCGTGATCGTGCCGCCGGCAGCGAGGATCGCGGCCTGGCGCTGGATCTCGTGACGAACCGCGCGCTCGACCGAGCGCATCGAGTTGACGTTCTTCGTCTCGGTGCGGGTTCCCAACGGAGCCGGCGGCTCGCCGGCCGCGACGCGCGGGCGCAGCGACACGTTCGCGTCACAGCGGAGGTTCCCACGCTCCAGACGCGCTTCCGAGATGCCGAGCGAGAGCACGATGTCGCGGATCGTCCGCACATAGGCCTTGGCGATCTCGGGCGCGCGGTGCTCGGCGCCGAAGATCGGCTTGGTGACGATCTCAATCAGCGGAACGCCCGCGCGGTTGTAGTCGACGAGCGAGTACTCGGCGCCCTGGATGCGGCCCGTGGAACCGCCCATGTGGGTGAGCTTTCCGGCATCCTCTTCCATGTGCGCGCGCTCGATGGGAACCTCGACGATGGTGCCGTCTTCGAGCTCGACCTCGACCTTGCCCTCGAACGCGATGGGCTCGTCGTACTGCGAGATCTGATAGTTCTTTCCGAGGTCGGGGTAGAAGTAGTTCTTGCGAGCGAACCGACTCGAGGGCGCGATCGAGCAACCGAGGGCAAGCCCCAGACTGATCGACGAGCGCACTGCTGTCTCGTTCACGACCGGCAACGCCCCTGGAAGCCCCATGTCGACCGGGGCGACAAGGGTGTTGGGCTCAGCGCTGTGGTTGGAGGCGTGGGCCGGGTTGCCGGCAGCCGAGAACATCTTGGTCTCGGTGTTCAGCTCGACATGCACCTCGAACCCGAGCACCGGCTCGAACAGCTCGAGAGCCTTGTCGTAATCCATGAGCTTCGCGGTAGCCATCAGGCACGCCCTCCCGTCGATGCGCTCAATACCGGGGCCCGGTCAAGCAGCGGACCACCCCACTCGTCCAGCAGCAGCGCCTCGAGCGCCGCACCCACGCGGTAGAGCCGCGCATCCTGTCGAGCCGGCGCGAGGAACTGGATGCCGACAGGCAGGCCATCGTCTGCCGACAGACCCGAGGGAAGAGAGATCCCGGGAACACCGGCGAGGTTTGCAGGGATCGTCGCGACGTCGTTGAGATACATCTGCAGCGGGTCGTCGATCTTCTCCCCCAGGCGGAACGCCGTGGTCGGGGCGGTGGGTGTGGCGATGACGTCGACCTGCGCGAACGCCTGGTCGAAGTCCTGCTGGATGAGGGTGCGAACCTTCTGGGCCGATCCGTAGTACGCGTCGTAGTAGCCGGCGCTCAGGGCGTATGTCCCGAGAATGATGCGGCGCTTGACCTCGTCGCCGAAGCCCGCTTCTCGCGTAGCTGCCATGACGTCTTCAACAGTTCCTCCCGGAACGTCGACGCGCAGTCCGAAGCGCACCGAGTCGAACTTCGCGAGGTTACTGGATGCCTCAGCGGGCAGGATCAGGTAGTAGGCGGCGACGCCGTACTCGAAGTGGGGCGCGCTGATCTCGACGATCTCGGCACCCTGCGCCTCCATACGTGCCAGAGCTGCACGGAAGGACTCCGAAACACCGCTCTGGAAACCGCTGTCGGGCAGTTCCCGGATGACGCCGACCCGCAGACCTTTCAGCACATCGCCGCGGGCACCCTCGCGTGCGGCATCCGCAAACGACGGCCAGTCCTCGGCGAGCGAGGTCGAATCGTGGGGGTCGTGACCGCCGATCACGTCGTGGAGCAGACCCGCGTCGAGCACCGTCCGGGTGACCGGTCCGACCTGATCGAGGCTGGAGGCCAGTGCGATCGCCCCGTACCGGCTCACAGCGCCGTACGTGGGCTTCACACCCACCGTGCCGGTCACGTGCGCCGGCTGACGAATCGAACCGCCGGTGTCGGACCCGAGAGCAAGTGGCGCCTCGAAAGCTGCGACTGCCGCGGCTGATCCACCGCCAGACCCGCCGGGGATTCGGTCGAGATCCCATGGATTGCGCGTGGGACCGTAGGCCGAGTGCTCGGTCGAGGAGCCCATCGCGAATTCGTCCATGTTGGTCTTGCCCAGCGGGACGAGACCGGCAGCACGCGAACGCGCGACGACCGTCGCATCGTAGGGCGACATGAACCCCTCGAGGATGCGGGATCCGCTCGTGGACGGCATGTCGGTCGTGACGAGCACATCCTTGATGGCGAGCGGGACTCCCGCCAACTCGGGGAGCTCTTCGCCTGCCGTGCGCCGGGCGTCGATATCGGCTGCCACCTCGAGCGCGTGGTCGCTGACGTGGAGGAAGGCGTGGATGTCGGCATCCACCGCGGCGATCCGGTCGAGATGCGCGCGCGTAGCCTCGACACTCGATATCTCGCCCGAGGCGAGCGACGACGCCAGCTCGGCAGCTGTCAGGCGGGTGAGGTCTGTCACTGTTCTTCTCCCAGGATCGCGGTCACACGGAAGCGGCCGTCTGCGGCATCCGGGGCGTTCTGCAGCACCTGCTCGGGCGTGAGCATGTCGCCCGGAACATCAGCGCGGAACACATTGTGTAGGGCGATCGGGTGACTGGTCGCAGGCACCTCGGGAGTGGCCACCTGCGACACCTTGGCGATGTTGTCGACGATCGCGTCGAGCTGGCCGGTGAGGCGCTGAACCTCGTCGTCGCTCAGGCGGATCCGGGCGAGCACACCAAGATGGCGCACGAGATCGGGGGTGATTTCAGACACCGCACCATTCTAGGTGGGGCACCTCGACCGCCTGTGCCCCGCAGACCCCTCCGGCTTCACGCCGCAGAGCGCTCAGTCCGACGCACGGTGAGTCGATGAGCCGGGAGCGCAGCCACGATCCCGCTCGCGATGAAGACGACCTGCAGCATCGCTCGCGGAAGGAGCGGCGTCGAAGGCGCGGCAGGGTTGTCTACCCCGGCGGCCGCGACGATGTTGTCAGTGCGGCGCTGACAGAGGCGGGCGGCGACATCTACCACCACGGCGTGACCTACGTGACGTGGGCGCTCGCCCATCCTGGCCACTACGCGGTGATGTGGACACCGCGACTGACCGATGAGGAGGATTCCTCACTCGCTGCAGCACGGATGGCGACATGGGGCATCCTCGAGCGGGCCGTTGCCGATGCCCGCACTGACGCGTCGGATGACGAGGAGGCGCACGATTCGGCGTACGCTGCGTTCGCTATCGTGCACGGACTCGCCGGAATCTGGCTCAGTGGCGCAACGCCGCCTCCTCCCGATCCGGATTCACGCGCTCGTGCGATCGTGCGCCATCTCGCCTTCGAGACACTCTGACCGCGAGCCGGACCTTCAGGGGCGGCGCGCTCTCCCCTAGATGAGTGAGTCCGTTTGG